>CAZEQP010000877.1:0-1832 GCA_964514345.1 uncultured Candidatus Obscuribacterales bacterium | reverse complement strand
GTTCGAAGTTTCCTCCCTGTTGGGCTTTCTCTTTCAATTCGCGGGCTTTATACGACATCAATTTTTCTTGTAAAGCTTCGTTCTGCTTGTCCCTGGCTTTCAGCTCCATCTGCAATTTTTCAATTTGACTGCCTATTTCGGCAGGCTTCACTTTCAGTTTGTCTGAAACCTCGCCCAGAGTTTCGATCTGTTTTGTCACATAATCCCAGGCTTTTCTGCCGGAAAGAGCTTCCACTCGTCTGACACCAGATGCAATACTGCCTTCCGAAATGATTTTGATCATGCTTATGTCGCCTGTCGAGTTTACATGCGTCCCGCCGCAAAATTCAAGACTGAAATCTCCCATTTGCACCACTCTCACCACATCGCCATATTTTTCACCGAACATGGCTATGGCTCCGGTTTGCTTGGCCTCAGCAAGAGACATTTCTTTGGTCACTGCAGGAGTATTTGTGCGCACCCATTCATTCATCAAGGATTCTATTTTAGCCAGTTCCTGTTTGGTCGGCTGCCGCTCAAAACTGAAATCGAAACGCATAGTGTTGGGTCCGACCTGAGACCCGGCCTGCATTACATGCTTGCCTAAAAGCTGACGCACAGCTGAGTGGAACAAGTGTGCCGATGAGTGATGTAAAACAGTATCTTCGCGATTTTCGGAATCCACCAGGGCGTCGAATTTGTCATCCAGGCTGACGCTTCCGCCCATCACGCGGCTTCTGTGAATATGCAGTCCTTCCGATTTTTTGGTGTCAAGCACTTGCACTGTGGCATCTTTATTGAAGAGCTGCCCTCTGTCCCCCAGCTGACCGCCGGATTCGGCATAGAAAGGAGTCTGGTCCAGAATGATGTCCACTTCCTGCCCTTCGTGTGCGACATCGATCATTTTGCCGTCTTTCAAAATGGCAAGCACAGTGCTCTCACCGCTCAGTCCTTTATAACCGGTGAAACTGGTGGAACCGTGTTTTTTCAATATATTGCCTAGAGCTTCGTCCCCGGTCATGATTACATTGAATTTGGAAACTGAAGAGACCTTTTCGTGCTCTTCACGGGCTTTGTTGAACCCGTCAAGATCAATAGACTTGTCGTGTTCGGCAGCAATTTCAGTGGTCAATTCAAGCGGGAAGCCATATGTGGCATAAAGATTGAAAACTTCTGTCCCAGGCAATTCTTTGTGCTTGCCGAGCAATTCTTCCAGAATATTCATACCCCGGTCGATTGTTTTGGCGAATCTGTTTTCTTCGTCCAGAATGACTTGTGTTATTTGAGCCTGACTGGCTTTGATTTCAGGGTAGGCTTCACCGTATACAGTGGCAATTGCAGGAACCAACTTGTGAATGAAAGGTTCGGATAATCCCAGAAGACGTCCGAAACGGGCGGCTCTTCTGGTGAGAAAACGCAGAACATAACCTCTTCCCACATTGCTTGTGCGCACACCGTCAGCTATGAGGAATGTCACACAACGAGCATGGTCGCAGATGATCTTCAGATAAGTGTCTTGCTTTTCAGGTAAAGGCCTGTCTTTCTCCTGGGTGCCTTCGTTCCAGGTCGTGCCTGAATATTTCACTCCTGAAAGTTTGCATATTTCATCCAGTATGGGAGTGAACAAATCTGTTTCGAATGTGTTCAATTTGTTTTGCAGGATCATTGAAATGCGTTCCAGACCGGCTCCGGTATCCACATTTTTCTTTTCCAGAGGAGTGAATTGGCCGTTTTCGTCTTTAAAAAATTCCATGAAAACCAGATTCCAGATTTCCATAAAACGATTGCCGTCTTCAAAATCTACTTCTTTTTCTATAAACTCGATGTATTCTTTTAGTTCTTTAGGTAATTCC
>CAZEQP010000876.1:0-1832 GCA_964514345.1 uncultured Candidatus Obscuribacterales bacterium | reverse complement strand
ACACTCAAAAAAGTTAGATCTCCCTTATCACATGCGGTGTTCACCGAATACTTACAAGGTGAAAGTAAATAACTATAGTAAATAGTAAAATCTGAATAAAAAGCAATCCGATGATGCCACTTTTGGTGGCACCACCGGATGCTTTCAGGCCGGTTGAAGACCCGAATCAGTTCACGTCACGAGCAGTTCGAGTGACGACCAGCTCTAATGCCGGCTTGAATGTAGCGGCGAGCCTGAGGTGTGCAGGCGAATTCAACCACGAGGGATTTATCCCCTTCGATAGCTGCGGTCTCGCTGCGCACGATGCAGGCAATGATGTGAGCGGTCGTACTCAGGGTGATGTTGCCCCGAGTGAGCCGATTGGGCAGAACCGGAATTGTGACTTTGCCGGAGCCATGCTCGAGAGCCTGGGCCACCAGAGTCCTGGCCAGCTGGCGCAGGATATGGCTGCCGAATTTCTGAGCGCGTCCCAGGCCGAAGAAGAGAATCTTCTTCTGGGGCGAATCGGCGGGAGCGTCGACGACTTTGAATTCGCCTTCGTCCCCGGTGAAATCGGGCTCATCGTCCGAGAGATTGCTCGACAGAAGAATATTGTGAGCGCCTCCAGACAATGCCATGCCCGCAAACTTGCCGATGAGCAGCATGTCGGTTTGGATGTCATCCGATGCATGCAGCTCAGAGCCAGCAGTGAGAATAGGTGATGTAACGAACCTCACTTTCATGTTGTTCTCCATTTCCGGACGCATTCTACGTACCGGTTTTTGAGCCTCTGTTTATCTTTGATCAGCTGAAGCGTATCCAATCCCAGCCGGCAGAAAATCTGTCGGAATCAGGGAAATAAGCCTCGAAAGAGAGTTATTGCGTTTAAGCTTGGAAGTGATGCTCCAAAAATTTGGAAGAAAAAAGACTGCTCAAGATATGAGCTTTGGTATTAATAACTCAATCAGGTTTGTCTTAAAGGACTCTCAGGTGCGGTGATTTGGGCAGGTTAAGTCCCTCCTGACAAGCTTTTGCGGATATCTAGCGCAGGTCTGCTAGCGGCGCCAGTCGGCGCAAAAAAACTAAACAATTTCGCTTTTCAGTCGACGAAATTCTATTGTGCGTCAATTGTCATTTCCATCGACGGTTTATCCAAATTGAATTTGGCTTGTTCATAAGAGGCTGGACCGAAACGTCCTCTGGCGTTGTTTGAAAATCCGTATTCGACTTTGGGAATTCCGACAAAGTTTTTGTAGAATTTTCCGCTTTTGTCTTCGTCATGAAAAAATTTGACTGCGTATTGTCCGTAAGGCAGTTTCTCGAAAGTGGTTTGAGCTTCATTTGATTTGATTTCGGCAACCGCTTTGTTGCATGCTTTTTCAGCATCTCCACCGCTTTTTTCGGCGTCATAAGTGTCTTGAGAGTTGTAAACAGCGATGCGGACGTTTCCATTGTTGTTCTTCAATTTGGTCACTTTGACAGTCAGGTTTCCATGACCTTCTTCGGCCAGTATTTTTGCAGTTGTACTGGCTAAAACAAGGCTTGTCGCAATTATCAATTTGATCGCTTTGTTCATTAATGTTCCTCCCTGAATTGACCGTGAAAGTTGAATGGTATTATATGCGGTAGCGCAGCGCGAGCCAGTTCGCTCAAGTCTCTGGCGTCCAGAACGATTAAAAAAGAAGTTCCACCCTTACCGTTTGTGACAAGTGAAATCAGCACCCCGTCGTCCTCTTCAGACTGAGTGCCCCCGTGTTTTCCGGCAAAAACCGGCTCTCCGGGATAACAGTCTTTTTCATGCCAGAAAAATTGACTGGACTCTTTTTCGATGTGATCAATCTTTACCAGCTGAT
>CAZEQP010000875.1:0-1832 GCA_964514345.1 uncultured Candidatus Obscuribacterales bacterium | reverse complement strand
AAACCGAGTTGCCACCTACGGCGGTGGCGATGAGGACTCTGGGGCCGCCTTTGGCTGCCTCACGCTTTCTTTCCCATTCCTGCCAGTCGGCACCGATTATTTTTTTCCAGTCGGGGATCCAGCTGTAACCGTCAGAGAGCCAATCTTCTCTTTTCTCTTCCTCATTGGGATCCTGGACCCGGGTATCGTTTCTGGAGTCTTTGAAAAAGTTCTTGATTATGCGCTCTAAGAGGGCTTTGACCATATTAATTGCCGAAATTGCAGTTTATTAAGTGAACCTGGATGACTGAGCCAGAATATCACAGTTGCGTATGATCTTTCTCTTGTAATAGTGATAAAATCAAGCCCTCATGCCCCAGAAGCTTAGCAAGATCTCAGATTTCAATTATGCCGAGGCCGTCCAACAGTGGCTTTTGAGCAATCATTGTGTTTTTGTCGGAGATGAGCCCGACGAGCAAACTTTCACAGACAGCCCTCATCTGGTTAGCGGCAAGAGCGATGAAGGGAACTGGTTGTTCGGCATCAAACACCTGGACTGGGACACTCAACATTACGGTTTAAAAATGGGCAAAGTGTTGCCTTTCATAACGCCTGAAGCTAGCCCGCACATAAAAGAGAACATCAAAACGGCTCAAAGCCTGCTTGATGATTTGCTCAGTCAAGCCCGCCAGAGTCAGTACTCTTATCTATCGGTGCTGGTCCACCCACAAGACAGTGTCGGTCTACATATCCTTGCCCAGTCCGGGTTCGAGCTGATGGACACCACTGTTCTTTACAGTTTGGATTTAAAAAATCGCCTCTCTAGTCAGCGGACAAGTGACAAAATTAAGATTCGGCCAGCTGTTGACGCGGATCTTGACCAGTTACAAAAAATCGCGGTCGTTTGTTTCGGGGATCGAAACAATAATGTTAATCGCTTCAACTCAGACCCTTTTCTGGATCAAGAAAAGGTCAAAGACCTTTACAGGAAGTGGATGTACAATTCTCTGGGTCCTGAAGGAAATATGGCCGATGTTGTATTTGTGGCCGAATACCAGGGAAAAATAGCCGGTTTTGTCACACTCAAAGTGAACGCCAAAAATAATAAAGCAGAAATTCCGTTGAATGCTGTCAATCCTGAGTATAAGGGACTGGGCATTTACAAACAAATGATCGATTTTGCCCTTGATTATTTGCAAAACAAAAAATGCCGGACAGTGGAAATCTGGACGCATGTCACTAATTTTGCCGTACACAAAACCTGGCAAAAGCTGGGTGCGGACTTAAAATTTTGCGCGCATCAGTATCGCAAATACTGGGGAGATTAAAAGTGGAACCTTTAGTTTCAAATCTGATCAAGATAGGCAATAGAGCCGTGGGAACCGGGTTTCCTGCCTTTATTGTGGCTGAGATCGGAATTAACCACAACGGCGACATGAATCTGGCAAAAAAAATGATCGACGCCGCAGTTGAAGCCGGAGTCGACAGTGTCAAATTCCAGAACTATACAACCGAAGATTTTCTGAGCGCCGATACTTCTTTGACCTACGAGTATGAAAACGACGGTCAAAAGGTTGTCGAATCGCAATTTGACATGTTCAAACGTTGCGAGCTTTCACCCCAGAATGTGCGCGAACTGAAAGAATATTGCGACAAAACTGGTGTCATTTTTCACAGCACACCCACAAGCAAAGAAGGTGTAGACCTTCTGGTGCGCGAGGGAGTGAAAGTGTTGAAAAACGGCTCCGACTTTCTCACCAATTCAAGCCTGCTCAAACATATGGCAAAAACCGGACTGCCTGTGCTTATTGCAACAGGCATGGCCAGCGAGGACGACATCGCGGCCTACCTGG
>CAZEQP010000874.1:0-1839 GCA_964514345.1 uncultured Candidatus Obscuribacterales bacterium | reverse complement strand
CTTGCGCCTCCGACGTTATTTAATAGAGGGATACTCACCGGAGTTTGACTCGAAAAACGGACCGGTATCAAATATAGAACCAGAAAAGAATGACTGCCAGTTCTCTGGGTTCCAAATTTAAACAATAGCTCCTCTGTATTACAAATCTAATTCTATAAATCTAGTAATCCCAGCTAGATGAGAAATTATATTAACTCAAACAGCTTATATTAATTATGTGCGTAATCCGATATCGGATTACCCCGCAAAGCTGGGGTCTAATTTTACGTGGCGGTGCAGAAATTTGAATCTGCCGTTGACCCTTTTCAGGGTGTCGGTATAAACCCCAGTAGCAATAAGGGCGGGAAAGTTGATTCTGTCAAAAATCGCCATATAACACTTCATACTGGCCGAATTTCCGTCGCCTGTAATTATGAAATTGGACATTACATGACGTTTATCCTTAATTCTGTCACCCAATTCATGGAAAAGCTCTTTTAATGAACTTTTGCCTATATATTCACCCAAACCGCCCAGCCAGGTACCGTCGTCTGTCCAGGTTTCAAGCCACGAATATACGTCTTCGGCATCCATCGCAAGAGCGTAACGAACAGCCAATTCCTGTATTTCTAATTTGTCTTCGGCAGTCAATGGCATTGCTTGTACTTGATTACTCACTATCAGGTGGCGAAAAATTTTATGAGAAATTGGCGCATTGTTCAATATTTGGCAGGCTCGCTTGGAGGAATTGTCTCGACAGAATTATGTTTACAACTTTGTCCGATTCCATTCAACGGTTACCAAAATCTATAGTGGATATTGTAATAGTTAACTATGTTAATGCTCAGAAAAATTTGGTGAATACGTCGAAAAAACCACATTATTACTAGATTCAATAAGTTTGGTAGGTGAATTCAGATCACAGAAGATCTTACATAGAACAAAGCGAAAAGCAGTTATCATGCCGGTATGAACGTGAAAATAGAAGAATTCGATGTTAAACATAACAGTTTTCTGGCACAACTCCTCGATTTTGCATATAAGCAGGCATTAAGTTGTTTGTTTCCTCTGGCAATTTTTTTATCACTGACGTTCACCAAAGTGGTCACAATTCCAGGGCTGCCTCGATATGACCTTTTATTGCTGCTGTGTCTGGCAATTCAAGCATTCATGTATTTCAGCAAGTTGGAAACATTCGATGAATTGAAAGTTATTCTTGTGTTTCACTCTATTGGACTATGTTTGGAACTGTTCAAAACCCATCTTGGCTCCTGGTCATATCCTGATTTTGCTTACACAAAAATAGGCACGGTGCCATTGTATAGCGGATTTCTTTACTCAAGTGTGGCAAGTTATATGTGTCAGTCCTGGCGTCGACTTGATCTCAGGCTGTATAAATATCCGTCTGCTGCAATTGCTTTTCCATTCGCAGTCCTTATTTATCTCAATTTTTTTACTGAACACTTTGTCCTGGATTGCCGCTGGCTTTTGATACCTTTGGTTTTCATTATTTTCTGGCAATCGAAAGTGCAATTTGTGGTGGCAGGAGAAAAGCGCATGATGCCTCTTGCCTTGTCTTTTGTTTTGATTGGACTTTTTGTCTGGCTGGCCGAAAACATAAGCACTTTTCTCAATGCCTGGCAGTATCCTTATCAAACAGAAAAATGGTGTATGGTGCACAGCTCCAAAATCTCTTCCTGGTTTTTACTAGTGATAATAAGTTTCATAGTGGTGGCACAATTGAAACATGTGAAAGCCAGAATTCAAAATGATGAGGATCCCGTTTCGAATCTGGCGCCAGAGTCCGAACCCGAACCCGAACCCCTGAAATCATTGCTAAATGTATAACTGGTTATCGAG
>CAZEQP010000873.1:0-1841 GCA_964514345.1 uncultured Candidatus Obscuribacterales bacterium | reverse complement strand
AAAGAACCTGTCGCATATCCGATTTGGCTTGATTGTTGTTTCCTAAAGCTATGCAGGTCTTAGCTCGGAAGTATCTCGCACTGTCAGACTCATTTTCAGCCAGAGAAGCATTCAATGATTCAAATGCTTTTTCGTATCGTTTAAGTTTGTACAGGGCCTCCCCTACGACGTATTCGTCGCAATAAGGTTTGCCCCAAGTTGCTGCTGCTTCTTCACAAGTTAAATTGACTTTCTCGGTGCTGCCTAGCTTTTCAAAAGCACGTATTTTTTCATCGAATGCAAATCCACTTGTGGGAGATATCGCAAGAATCTGATTGCATGTGTCGACCACTTTATCCAACTTGTTGAAATGTTTGTAGACTGATACAAGCCCTCTCAAAGCTGTTATGTACTCGTTTTTGGCAGCTTGTTTGGGATCGTAATAAATGTTTTCTCTCTTGGGAGGATAGTCATAAGCCTGCTTCCTTAAAGCAACATATGACAGACAATCCGCTTCAGTCTGCTCGAATTTGTTTGCTTCTCGGTGGTAGTCGACCCTACTGGCAATATTTGATTTGTCCAGAACAAGAGTTTGATCCATGTAGGGTATACCGGCTTGATAGCTTTCATTTTTTAGTTTGAACAATGCTTGAGCAAATAAAGCATTGCATAGTCTGTTCTTAATCCAGGATTTTTTATCCCTCTCCTCGGGAGTCGATTGATCAAAAATGCGCTGACAAATCACCAGAGCCTCTTGGAGATCAGCTGATTGATCAGTTTTTTTCCCTTGTTTTTCCAACAGCTGAGCGCGGTTCAGATATAATCCGCTCAAGTAAGCCTGAACTCCGTATTTTTCCTCAGGTTTCACATAATCCAGTTTCTTTTCAATTGTTTTTATGGCTTGAGTCATATCATCAACAGCAGACTGCAGCTCGTTATTGATTTCGTTAAAATCAGCCCGGATAGTGTAAGTGGTTGCAAGAACTCCCAATTTGTCAGATTTTGTCTCGCCAGAAGCAGAATCGGCTTCACCTTGGGCGATTTTGATCATCTGATTATAATCATCTTGGGCAAGATCAATTTTCATGATTTTGTTGTAGAACCAGGCTCTTTTATTGTGACCTTCGACAGGACTTATCGAAATCATTTTGTTCAGGTCATTTAAAGCTTCTTCTGTCCTGCCCAGGCTGGACAAATACAGGTATCTTTTAAGATAGAGATCCAAATTCTCAGGCTCTACTTGAATCAGTTCTCCATAGTCAGAAAGCGCCTGATCGTATCTTCCGAGTTGTCGAAGAACAATAGCCCTTTTTTCAAATGCTCGCTTCAAGTTATCTACTGCGTACTTTTTTAGTTCTGGCGTAGCTGAGGACAAGGTCTTAATGCATAACGGTACATATTCATTATAGTCTTTGAGTGCTTCCTCAAATTTACATCGGTCTTGATAAAACTGAGCTCGGTACCAGATATTTTCAGGCTCACGTTTAATTGATTGAGTGAACCACTCCAAAGCTTCCTGGTCTTGTCCTTGTTTGGATAAATATTCGGCCAGTTCGATACAGGCTCTTTTACCTGTATAGCCGTCATCTTTACTTGCGATTTTGTATGCTTCAATCGCTTGAGTCGGTCGATAGAGAGTGACGCTCAGCTGAGCCAGCTCAAAAGCACTTTTAGGGTCTTTTGGGACTACGTTGAGTTCGCTTAGAGCGTTATCTTCTTTGCCGTCCTCTTTTAACAATTTCGAACGCATCACATAAAGCGGTACAGCTTTGTCTTTAGGTGTTGAAGATATGGCGCTGTCAAGTACCCCATAGGCTTCTTTTCTGTCTCCTGTGTGGGCTAGATATTCGGCCAATCTGGCG
>CAZEQP010000872.1:0-1843 GCA_964514345.1 uncultured Candidatus Obscuribacterales bacterium | reverse complement strand
TATTTTTGCGTGCTCAATCCTGGGTGAAAGCAGGTCCAAAAGCCGAGAATCTTAACAGTGAAACAGCACAATTTGCTAGACTGGAAGGACTGGTCGGACACGCAGCCGCTGCTGAATGTCGTATCAGTGCAAATTAGATACAATCATAAATCCAATTATGCTCAAAATTGCAATTGCACCCCCAGCGATAGCAGCGATTTTAGTTATCTGTTTTCTTTTGCGTGCCATCATAGCCGCGTCGATCATCATTTGAACCCTGCGCGGAAAGACTTCAAGGCGCTCAAGCAATTTTGCCGGTGACTCCCAGCGAACCGCCGGATCTTTTTCCATGCAGCGCTCGATAATTTCTTCAAGCTCACCCGGTCTTTTATTGTCATATTTCACATTTGAAATTCTGGGAGGCAATTTTAAAGCGTGCTGATTTTTGACGCCTATATAATCAGCACCGCTAAATGGCGCTCTGCCTGCCAGAAGTGCATATCCCAGATTGCCCACAGAATACACTTCTGATTTTTCGGTAAAGTCCATATTGCGCGCTTCATCGCCGGACATATACAAAGCGTCCCAGGCATCAAGCTTACTTGGTTCGGCTTCATTGAATTTGCATTTAGGCAAAGCAAAATCAGTAACCACCACAGATGGTTCTGAATTCATATCGTCTACGAAAATAACATTTCCCGGTCTCAAATCTTGATGCATGATGCCCTGGGCTTTGGCATATTTCAAAGCTTCACACACACCGATTAGAATCTTAACAGCAACATCATAAGTCGGAGTTCCGTGCAAAGCTAAATATTGTTCTATATCAAAACCATCTTTGTAGGCGGTCACCAGATATGGTGTATCGCCCTGAATTCCTATATCGATTATTTTTGCGATATTTGGATGCGTGAGCGGCTGTATTTTCTTTGCTTCGCTCTGAAAAGTGGCGTGCATGGCAGGTTTAATGCGCTTGAAGCACTTAACTGCTACTTTGTTTCCGCGCGCTCTGTCTCGGCAAAGTAGAGTGGTGGCTCTGGGTGTGTCACCAAGAAAAGCAATGGGGGAGTATTTATCCAGAGGAAAATTTTCAGCCGGTATTTTTAATGAAGCCGGATCAAGAGACACTGGATCTCTTTCACTTTGTTTGATACTGGTGGCAATTTTTTTTGCGTTTGGGCTGGAGCACGAACATAAAGAAGAGCATTGAAAATTTCCCTCTACTCCGATAGGCACCCGACGGTTGCAATTGGCGCAAACATCTATCGAAAACTGACTGTTAGGCGAATAAGGATGGTCGCAGCGGCAGACCGAAAACCACTGTGTCTTTGCCGGAGCCGCAGGGTCTGCTGCCGGTCTGAAGCATAGTTGACAACTGTCTTGTACTGTAGCTGGGGTGGACATGGCAAGATTATACTTGCAATTTACAATTTCGCCTATTTAATTCGCCGGAGTTATCCTCTCAGCCACTTCGCCGCTCCCAGCCCGGCAGCACGTCCGGTGGCTAAACAAGCGGTAAGAAGATATCCGCCTGTAGGAGCTTCCCAGTCGAGCATTTCACCTGCCACAAAAACTCCGGGCATTGCATAAAGCATAAGATTTTCATCCAGGGAGCTGAAGCGCACACCGCCGGCAGTGCTTATTGCTTCTTCAATCGGACGTGTACTCCGCAATGTTATCGCCAGACCTTTTATAAATTTGGACAGTACAAACGGATCTGCTATTTGTTCTTTGTTCAACGCTTCAAAAATCAATGCTTTTTTTACAGGATTATTTCCCAGGCAGCTTTGCAAATAACGCGAGATGGAGCGAGAACCGCGAGAACGTGAGAGTGTTTTGAATAAGCGCTCTTCTGTTTGATTGG
>CAZEQP010000871.1:0-1846 GCA_964514345.1 uncultured Candidatus Obscuribacterales bacterium | reverse complement strand
GTTCACAGTTGATACCCTGACTGTCGCATTTAATCTCATTGCAGTATCGGTAGGCTTGATTGTTGTTTTAATGACAATGGGCTATGAGCATCATTTCGGCAAAAACCGCAGCGAGTTTTATGCCATTCTCTTGACCGCAGTAGTGGCAGTGATGTTTTTAGCCGGTTCAACCGACCTTATCATGCTTTTTGTATCACTGGAAACACTCAGTATTTGCTGCGTTCTGCTCACCAGTTTTGCCAAGCGGGACAAAAAATCGGGTGAAGCCTCACTTAAATATCTGCTTTCAACCGCTGCTACAACCGCCACTCTTTTGTATGCGCTTTCCTTTATTTATGGATTTACCGGATCCACATCATTTGATGTTATCGCTCAAAAATTGCAATTGATGTCTATCGGTTCAGGAAGCTTGATCAAATATTTGATTATCGCTCTGACTTTAAGCGCTATCGGTTTCAAACTATCGGTTGTTCCTTTTCATATGTGGACACCGGACGTTTTTGAAGGTGCTCCCACTCCAGTCACTGCATTTTTGTCCATCGGTTCAAAAGCAGGCGGTTTTGTAGTCGCCCTGCGCTTCCTTTATGACGTTATGGGCAGTGTTTATCGAGACTGGATGATACTTGTCGCCATACTGGCACTCGTTTCAATGGTCGCAGGCAATCTAATTGCACTTGCCCAGTCATCATTCAAACGAATGCTTGCATATTCATCCATTGCTCATGTGGGCTATATGCTGCTCGGTCTTCTAACCTTCAATGCAGAAGGTGTCCAGTCCATGCTTTTTTACATCATTGTGTACGGAATTATGAACCTGGGTGCTTTTGCAGGCGCAATTCTATTCTTCAATGAAACAGGCTCAGACAGAATTGAAGACATGGCGGGACTTATTAAAAAACGTCCCTGGCTTGCCGTCATGACCTCAATTTGTTTATTGAATCTGGCAGGTCTTCCCATTCCGCCTGCCGGCTTTTTGGCCAAACTTTTCATATTCAAAGCTGGTTTAACTATAAGCGAATCTCCTGGTCTGGTTGAAGGATCAAATTATGTGGCTCAACAGTCACTGTTCGGAAGTTTGCCTATCGGCTGGATCCTTGTAGCTTGTGCCTTAATCACATCCATTCCTGCAATCTATTACTATTCAAAAGTAGTAATAACAATGATTGTTCCTGAACCGTCGGAAAAAGTTGCCAAGCTTGCCGACCACCGCAAATCAGTGGGCAGTGCTCAAGAGGGTCCCTGGGCTGCGCTCTGGCTGTGCACCATTGCTATTTTCCTGGCCGGCACTTTCTTAGTGGATCCACTTATGAATGTTTCTCGTAAAGCTGCCTCCAGTATGGGTGCAGAACAAAAACGCGAAATCGGCTACCGGGGCCAATTCAATTAGTGATATTCTTGTTTTAAGCTGACGCCCTCGTAGTTCAGCGGATAGAACACTTCCGTCCTAAGGAAGGTGTCGGGGGTTCGATTCCCTCCGAGGGCTCCAGTTTTTCAAACTAATTCTTGACTATCTAACGATCACCGCGACCATCGCGACTGCCACCACCGCTGCTTGAGCCCTGGCTACTGGATGATTGCGATTGATTGTTTGAGTTTCCTGCGGCAAGAATCAAAGCTAAATTTGCCTGATTTTCTGCATCTGTTGTACCGCCGGCGCAAAATGCAGGAGATACTGCGAAAGCCAGCGTAATTAAAACGAGACTTGCTGACAACAATGATC
Organism: uncultured Candidatus Obscuribacterales bacterium; assembly: GCA_964514345.1. Taxonomy (GTDB): domain Bacteria; phylum Cyanobacteriota; class Vampirovibrionia; order Obscuribacterales; family Obscuribacteraceae; genus Aved-18. The sequence goes on along the minus strand of CAZEQP010000871.1, from coordinate 126 downwards.
TATTAAACATAATGATTCTTCTGCACTCCCAGGATCGAACCCTCAAAGAATAGCGCAATGTGGCTGAATTTTCGTTAGTGCGTATTTACGCAGCAACTGTGCAAGCTTGTCTATGGATGATTAAAA
>CAZEQP010000870.1:0-1847 GCA_964514345.1 uncultured Candidatus Obscuribacterales bacterium | reverse complement strand
ATTTTTAAATGGCAGCAACAAGTTGATTCGATGCCAAATGAACTTAAACATCTTCCGGGCAATTATCGCTTAATCGGAAATGCATTGATGCGAAAATGGGACAAAATAATCAGTATTTTTGAGAATGATTTGACCGGCACTGCTCAAGCGAAAACCGCATCTATTTTATTGCCCACCGCGCGCGCCTATGCTGAAAGTGGTGAATTCGAAAAGTCGTATCAATGCATAGTGAACGCAAAACTCGATGAAACCGAGCATCCTCTTTCCTATGTAGGTCAGTCGATTCTTCCCTTTTTTGCTTTGATTGGTGCTCGCGTCGAAACCGACAAATTACTTGAAATATTGGAAAGAAACAAAAAAACTTTTCCTGAGAGTTTAGTCAGTTACTGGCGTGGACAGTCATTTCTCACCAGCGGTAACACCGAAGCCGCTATCAGATTGTTTGAAGATGCAAAAACTAAGAATCCTTCCAAAGAGTTTGTGGAGCGAGTAGACAGACAGATTGAAAAAGCTCGCAGCCGAGAAGGAGAGGTAATTAGTTTCCATCCCCAGAAAGAAAAATATGTACGCGATATCTGGAGAATTTTTGAACAAAAAGATTTTGTAATGGCTGTTATAGCCCCTGAGCGTAAGTCTGCTGCAGTTATTACCATAATCGTCATAAACACAATTATTTTTTGTATCTCAGACGCTTACAATTTTCCCGGGCTGAAACAAAATTTTGAGCAATTATATATTTCTCTGGGTCATAACACCGAGTATGTGATTGAAAATTTTGCCCTTGTCCCAAAACTGGCTCTTGAAGGGCAATACTACAGATTTGTAACTTACTTATTCCTGCATCTTTATTTGACTCACTACTTTTTGAATATGGTTATGCTTTATATTTTTGGTCGAATGGCTGAAAACATTTTCGGTACCGCACGTTTTTTCGCGATTTCTTTTATTGGTGGCTTTTTAAGCGGAATACCCCAGGCAATTCTGCGTCCTGAAAATATTGCAGTAGGGGCATCCGGTGCTCTGATGGCAGCATTTGGTGCGGTCCTTGCCGGAGTGTATAAATTGAAAGGGCGTTTACCTGCGCAAATCTGGAAATTTTATATGTCGATGCTGATTGGAATAGCTTCAGCTCAACTGTTACTGGACCGATTTGCTCCAAACTTAATTGCCAATGTGCCATTGCCCGAACAATTGCCGGGAATTGCCGATTTAGCACATCTGGGTGGGTTTCTTGCCGGAATGATTATGGGGTTGTTGCTTCCGCCCGTGCCTCCACGAGCGGTGCCTGAAATTGAGCCCGATCCCGATTTACTTACGGTTGGAACGAGCGAAGAAAGCGATCAGACCCAGTAAAGCTGCAATTATTGCAAACGGCATCCAGACATTGTGATGAGTTCGGTTGTTTCTGTATTGTGAAAATCTATCTGCTTGGTTAGATTGACCGTATCTGGGGTCAACCGGTGCGCCTTTTAATCCGCTTTCCTGTTCGGTTACTGTCGATTTTTCATAATCGGCAGAGCTGGCAGCTTGACTTAACGAATTTAGTTTTCTGGTGACACCTTCAAGCAAGCCGTTTTTGTTCTGATCCAGTTTGGCGTCTTGCATGGGTGCTGCACCGCTTCTAGACCACATGGCTTCACAATCTTTTGATTTGTCGCAAGGCACACTTGAGTGCGGTAAGGCGCCTTGTCCGTCGGAATAGACTGCTGCATCACTGGATTCTTTCTTGGCAGACAACTCGTCGCAGTTTATACGTGCCGGAGCAGAATTATAAAGTTTTCCACCAAACTCGTCGGTATTTCCGGCTGCACCGGGCATGCTTTTGTTGCCACCGACAAATCCACCCA
>CAZEQP010000869.1:0-1848 GCA_964514345.1 uncultured Candidatus Obscuribacterales bacterium | reverse complement strand
AGAGCATAATAAGATTGTTGAGTTTGGAAAAAGGAAAAATAAAGATGGTGCAGAGTGCTTGCTCGCCTTCCAGGCTTTCGCTTGCCTACAAGGATAAATGTGTAACGGCGCAAGAAGCGCTCAGTCACATTAAATCGGGCGACAGAGTGTTTGTCCATGCCAACGCCGCTCACCCGCACACACTGGTTGAAGCAATGACCGGACGGGCAAAAGAATTGTCCGGGGTGGAGATTTACGAGCTTTTGTGTCTGGGCGAGGCACCTTATGCCAGAGAAGAGTATAAGGATTCATTTCGAGTTCACTCACTCTTTATCGGCTCCAATGTAAGAGACGCAGTCAATAAAGGGAGAGGCGACTATATTCCTGTCTTTTTAAGCGAAATTCCTTCTTTGTTTTTAAGCGGACAGATTCCACTTGATGTTTGTCTTATTCAGGTCTCGCCTCCTGACGACCATGGTTATTGCAGTTTTGGAGTAGGGGTGGATTGTGCTGTGGCGGCTAGAAAAAGCGCCAAATTGGTCATAGCTGAAGTGAATGAACAGATGCCGCGCACACTGGGGCGCTCTTTTGTGCATTACAGCAAACTAGACTTCATTGTCGAGTCGGATCGTCCTTTGCCTGAGCTTAAAATCAGTGAACCTGACGAAGTGGATCTGGCTATTGCAGCCAATGTCGCTAAGTTGGTGGAAGACTCATCCACTTTGCAAATGGGTATAGGCTCAATACCTGATGCGGTGCTCTGTCTATTGAAAGACAAGCGCAATCTGGGCATTCATACCGAAATGTTCTCTGATGGTGTGCTTGATTTGATTGAACTTGGAGTGGTCACAAACGACGCCAAAAAAATATTGCCCGGCAAAACAGCTACTTCATTTGTAATGGGCAGCAAGCGTCTTTATGACTTTGTAGATAACAATCCTTCGGTTGAATTTCAAACAAGCGATTTTATCAACGACCCTTATATTATTGCCCAGAACGACAAAGTGGTGGCAATAAATTCAGCTTTGCAAATTGATTTGAGCGGACAGGTTTGTGCCGATTCGCTAGGAACAAGACTTTATAGCGGATTCGGCGGTCAGGTCGATTTTATCAGAGGAGCTGCCCGTTCAAAAGGCGGCAAACCAATTATAGCTTTGCCGTCCACAGCCAAGAAAGGCTCAGTATCTCGGATAGCGCCGTTTCTGGCGCAAGGTGGCGGTGTCGTTACATCTAGGGCCGATGTGCATTATGTAGTCACCGAATATGGTGTAGCGCAATTGCACGGTAGGAATTTGCGCGACCGGGCAAAAGCCCTTATAAGCATTGCTCATCCTCAATTCAGAGAACATTTGGAAGAAGAAAGCAGAAAAATATCCTGGCTTTCATAACAAGGTATAAAGACATGAAGAATCGTATAATCAGTCTGTTTCTATTTCTGGCGATGATGAATACTCCGGCGAGTTTTGCTTCGAGCCTTGAGGCAGGTTTGAAATATTATCGTAATGAAGAATATCGCAAAGCGCAGAAGTTACTTGAAAAAGCGCGCGGTCAGGATTACAAAAACTGGCGTGTTCACTATTATTTGGGCAATACTTATCTTGCTCTGGGAAAGTTTATCAGTGCTGAAAAAGAATACGAGATTGCTGAAACATTTTGCAAAAACGACGATGATTTGAAACTTTGTTGTATGGCAAAACTGGCTGTGGAGAAATACATAATCCAGTCACAGTCGGTGACTTCGCGTATGCATGCAGCCAATGAAGATGCCAGAAAAAATATTCAAATGGCTGCTGAAGCTTACAAGAGTCGTGTGAAAGATGAAGCGGCAAAACAGGTCGCTTTTATTCGCAAGCAGGCAGATGAGCAAAT
>CAZEQP010000868.1:0-1851 GCA_964514345.1 uncultured Candidatus Obscuribacterales bacterium | reverse complement strand
GAGTGCGAGGGCGACACGGCGACCCACTTCGACCGCGAGGTCGAGGCCCGGTTCGACTGTCTGCCGTCCAAGCCGGTGCACTGTCCGTCCTGTCGTTTCCAGGACTGCCGGTGCGACGGTACCGACACTCAGAACCAGCCGGACCGCACCACGCTGGACGTTCTGTCCTAAGCGCAAGGAGGGTTCGCAAAAAAGAACTCGGAGTTGACTGATGGTTGGATGGAATGGTGGCCTCAAAAGCCCCTTTCCATCCGCCATTTTTTTTGGACATTTATACTATTTTTTATAGTATTTTGAGATCTTACCTGGGTTTCAGAAAGACGCATATAAAACAGGAGGACACAGAGCACAGGCATGGAGTGTACGGGAGAAGAGTTGACACCAGTTGTAGCGTCTGTTGAATCTAAAAGTGAATTCGTTTAGAAAAGCCTGTAGATGAGCCCGAGAGCAATATTGGTGATAGGTGCCAATCAAGAAGCGTTTTGCCAGAGATATTACTCTATCAACGTTTTCCAAGGGTCCATGTTCAGAATAGTTTTTTCCGATTGTATTCATATTCAGTCTACCAGCGACTTCATGAAGGACTGAGTTAGTAGGAAAGCCGTCTGTTCTGATGTGAGTCATTGGCTCAACTTTCGATTCCACGGCACTCTGGAATGTATCTCCACTTGGGTCAGACAAGACAACCAAGGCTGCATCACCGGCTTTGGAATTCAGGCGCTCAGTAATAACGCAAACTTGCTTCTTGTTACTGAGAGCCCGACCGAACTTTCCCTTGGACTTACCTCCAAAATAGGCATCATCAATTTCAACAAGTCCTGATAGCAACTGATTTTCTTGTCTACTACCCATAGCAAATCGAATCTTATGCATCATGTTCCACACCGTCGTGTAGTGCATTCCAAGAAGGGCGGCCGCGCGCTTGGTAGATATTCCACCTTTGTCTTGAGACATTAGAAACACCAGCCAAAACCAGGCAGTGAGTGAAACCTTGGAGTCTTCAAATAGGGTCCTGGAAGTTATTGAGCTTTGCCTTTTGCACAAGAGACATTGCATTGTCCGTCGACCAGCCAAGCGGTATCCGTCATTGTGCTGGCAGTAAGGACAGATATATCCTCGTGGCCACTTGGATTGGAAAATGGCTTGAAGACAGGTTTCTTCGTCTGGATAAAGAGTTTGAAATTGCAAAAGAGTCATTGATTTGTAAGGCATAAATTTCACCTTTTTGGGGTATGTAACTATACTCTACAGTATGCCCGCAGCCAAACAAAAATAACCAATTTCGTGATCATGAAACCCAGGAGATCTTAAAAAACACCCGGAAAAAATGTCAACCGATATCGGTTGAGTTATTTTTTCCGAGTGCTTTCCCGAGAAAAGCGGCGGCGTTCTCACTTTGTGTCAAGATACGCCACCACCTTTGTCATCGCATCCACAATTCTGGTCATGGAATCGAAATCCACTTTGTCAGGCAAATCCGTGTCCAGATGCAAATGCTGGAAACGGAAATTGGAAGTGTCGGTCACCATCAGTGCCGGATATCCAAACTGCCAGAACGACCAGTGATCTGACCGCGAAATATCTGAAAACATCTCAGGAGCAGCCACTCCCTCCGATGGAAATTGTGCGACTTGCCGGAATTTGCCCACCACGTCTTTAACAAACGCGGATGAAGCCTTGTTTCCGACAAAGCCGATGAAATTTCCGGTGTCCGGATAGAACAGATTGAAAGGGAATGGGTACTTCTGAGAGCCGGGCTCAGTGAGGAAGCAACCCAGCATCTCCAGCGAAATCATGCCCACGATTTTCTCGCGGCGCGCGCTGCAGGCTTTGGCATAATGATAACTTCCC
>CAZEQP010000867.1:0-1851 GCA_964514345.1 uncultured Candidatus Obscuribacterales bacterium | reverse complement strand
TTGCCGTTTCCAAACAAGAAATTGAAATCAGGCAATTGCAGTCCTTGATTTTCTTTTTTCTTCTTTTGATCGTCTTGATCATCAGCAAAACCGGGCTGAATAGAAAGTGAAGCGCAAAGCATCAGCATCATTGCTGAGACTGTCAGACAGAATGCAAATTTCTTAGTTGCTGTATTTAAGCGCAACACTTATTTGCCTCCTTTTTGAGTTGCTTCGCTGACTGCCATTTCAGCTTTTTGCATGATTTGAGAAACCATTTCTCCAGCTTTAAAATCGAATGGATTGAATGGAACATAAGTAAGAATGACAACAAAGGCGACGAAAATTATCATCTCCCATTCATAATAAGGATTGTATTGTCCAATTTCCTGCAGCCATTCAATGCGTGTTTGAGCTGCCAATAGAACAGTCGTCCACCAGAAGCGCCAGAGTCCTACGTTGACTACAGCGTCTACCCAGGTAGTGAATATACGATTGAAAAGCGATCCCACACCGGCAGGCCAGGCATAAAATGCAGCTGCGATTGGACCAAGCAACATCAGATAACTCATAGTTGTAACCTGGAATGCGCAAAGCATTACAAGGGCAAAAGCTGCAGACATGGCAGCAAGGTTGACCAGAGTCTGGAGCATAACAGTAGCTTCAGACTGCGATTCGACTCCGGATTCTTTTTCGGATCCTTCTGACAGTTTACCTAGTACAGGGAACATACTTGGGTGTTTGATAACGTCTTTCTTATTGCCCTCAGGGGCGCGAAAAACCTGTTCATCTGCCCATTCGTAAAGCAGCTGCTCATTAATGTGTCGTTTTACTTCATAAGACATTGAATTTCCGACATCACAAGAATAACTCACTATCAATTGAGTGGAAGGTATCAGAAAGATTGCAATCATACCTTTGAAGATGCCCGAAAAAGGGCTGTTAGCGTCGTCATCATTAGTTGAATGAATAATGCCACCGCTGACAAGACCTTTGACTTGAGTTAAAACCGCACCAGGTAACAACAAAAGTAAAGCTATTTCCAAATAGCATCGCTTATACATTTGCATAACCATCCAAACGGCATTTTCGTGAATCTTGACTGGATCACGTCCGCCGCAAGGCTGACCTGAAGCTTCATTTCCCACATTTATCAAATAACTGCCATGTAACTGGAGCATCGCTTCCCAGGCAGGATTAAATGCATCGGCAAATGACTCGCCTGCGCCTTGAGCCTGACCACGCTGCTGATTGGCGCCTTGTTTGAAATTTTTGTGTGGAGAAGTTTTTTGATCAGCATTAATTTCCCTTTCTCTCATCTCCCTGAAATTGATGTTAGGGGCTTCGTCATATCCGCCGATCTGGAAATTAATTCCGCGCAGCCAATTAAAAATCCGTTGAAAAAAGTTACCGGTTGGTTGAGCCATACCGCTTTGAGGACTAAATTCTCGCCCCTCCATTGGAGTGTTGTAGTTATTTTTCAAAATATTGTAGACTTCGGCGTGATTATATTTTTGCTGTCTTTGACCACCCTGTGTCGGTGTTTTTTGCTTCTTTCCGTCTTTATAGTGTTGATTTTGTTGTTGGGCCGGAGCGATAAAACGGACGTGACAACGAGGGATGCGTTCACCCTGGCACCTTGATTCAATAATATAAGGTGGGAAATTGGAACCTGCCTTTTCAACATCCTTGAATGCATTGAGATTAGATCCGCCTGCATCGTTTTTCTTATTATCACTGCCTCTGATGGCTTGTTGAGCCGCATTCCAGACTGAAGTTGGTCTATAGAGTCTGTAAGCAAAAGAAGCTTCAACTGAAATAAACATAAGAAGGATAAGTGTCGTTAGTGCAAATACGATTTTATTTTCAGTT
>CAZEQP010000866.1:0-1858 GCA_964514345.1 uncultured Candidatus Obscuribacterales bacterium | reverse complement strand
GAGCAGTGAAGAAAGCTATAAACATGTAGAATTCATCAAGACTATGAAATCGCTTTGTGCGTTTTCAAGGACATGAAATAGAAGATAGATTATTTGCAGCGAATCTTATGAATTACCAGGAAGCTATTGACTACATTCAATCATTTCCTGACATGGAAAGAGCCACGTTTGGAGCACGCGGTCCCACGATGGGACTGCCGGCTATGATGTCACTCCTTGAGCGCATGGGCAATCCCCAGATAGGCAGAAACACCGTCCACATTGCCGGATCTAAGGGCAAGGGCAGTACAACCATGATGATGACACGCATCCTGGAAGAAGCCGGTCTGAGAACTTCCACATTTACCAGCCCCCATTTTCACGACTATCGTGAGCGCATCGCCATTGGTGGCACACCCATTTCAGAAGAGCTTTTTGCAAAAGGCATAACACAGCTAAAACCTATTATCGATGCAGAAAAAGAAGCAGGCAATTCCACTATCGCCACCTTCGGCTTATTGACTGCCCTCTTTTTTCATCTGACCGCCAACGCCCAGCCCAAAATTGACTGGCAAGTAGTGGAAGTTGGCCTGGGAGGACGTTACGATGTCACCAACGTTTTCACAAGCAAAGAACTGGCCATAATTACTCCGATAAGTTTGGAACACGTAGAGGTGCTTGGTTCCACGCAAACCGAAATCGCAGCCAACAAAGCGGGAATCATTGTACCTAAGTGCATAGCAATAATGTCTGCTCAAAAAGATTCCGGAGCTAAAACGGCTATCGGACGCCGTTGTCGCGAGGTGCAAGCTAATTTCATCGACGTAGCCAAATCATACAAAACCAGAATCACCAATTTTGATCTCAACGGTCAAACCTTTTTGATGGAATCTCCCAAAGGAAGTCACGAATTTTTCACCCCAATGCTGGGCGCTCATCAGGTGACAAACGCCTCAGCCGCAGCTGCAGCCGCCTTAGCCCTGGCAGAACAGGGACACCCCATAACAGTCGATCACATTTCCAAAGGACTTAGAAAGGCAACTGTTCCTGGACGTTTCGAAATACTTTCCGGAACTCCAGGTAAAGGCAGCGAGCCTGTTGTCGTCGCCGACAGTGCTCACAATCACGAATCGGCTCAGGCTCTGGCTCAAACACTGAAAAGTGCTCTGGGAGTAGAATCCTGTATTTTCGTTATGGGACTCAGTTCAGACAAAAATGTGAGCGCTGTATGGAAAGAATTAAGTCCGCTTTGCCGAATTTGTATCACTACCAAATCGAAAAATCCGCGTTCCCTTGCTCCTGATGAAATTGCTGACGTGGTAAGCACTTTGCAAAGCAACGAAGTGCAAACCGTCTTGAGCGATAGTGTCGTAGATGGTATCGAACAAGCTAAAAAACTTGCTCGAAACAACGAAGTTATTTGTGTAACTGGTTCAATCTATGTAGTCGGCGAAGCCCGGGAATACTTGCTTAAAGACAAAGCCAAAGAAACGCTGCAACTCCAGCGGTAGTATCTCTACTGCTCCAGAGTAAGCAGGGCTTTTTTAATATAATCCTCTACTTGAGCCTTGTCGCGCAAACCGATAAGGGGCATGATCACTTTATTTTTTTGCGAGAAAACACGCAGAGTGGGGAAACCGTCAACCTGATAAGTTTTGACTATGCTCGGGTTTTCATCAGCATTTACACGCACAAATTTCATTTTACTGTTGTATTTTTTCGCCATCTCGTCAACGATATCTGAGACTGAGTCACAATGTCCGCTTGTTTTTGAGTAAAAGTCGACCAGAACCGGTTTATCACTTTTTAAAATCACTCCGCCGGAGTTCATGTCGGTTGCTTCTTCCACAAATTGTGACGTCATTTCTCTCGGCTTGAA
>CAZEQP010000865.1:0-1859 GCA_964514345.1 uncultured Candidatus Obscuribacterales bacterium | reverse complement strand
ATATCATGCCACCAAAAAACATTGGCAAACAACGTATCAAGCTTGAGACCCCAGCGACTACCACTACAGGTAAATTAGACTCATCAGGCACCACCCAGAGATAATCAGCCACAATTGAAAGTGCCAGACCGCCATAAGCGTATTCAATTCTCATCTGGGGAAATCGTTGCACAATACGATTTGCGATCCATGCAAGGATCAAAATTACTGTTATAACCGCAGAGCTTACAATCCAGGTAGCACCAAAAAGCAATGACAGCTGTGTAATTGATTTTGTCTCCACCAGCATGAATGCCATGCCTAGAAAGAACATGGCACCAAGCGGATAAATAGAATCTTTGTATGAAAACACAGACCGGCTCAAAATAACTGCCGGTCCAACGACACTTGCTATCAGAACTATAAAATAAAGAGCAATGGCACCGGCTGTGAAAGTAAGATACAAAAAAGGCCAGTCGTCTGTTGCCGCTTCAATTGGTGTCATTTCACCTTTGAGCGGCCAGGGACGCACACCTAATTTTTCTGCCGGGACTAAACTGGCTGACGTATCATTCACACCAGGTCCGAAGAAAAAGAACACATGCTCGTATTTGTCATTCACAAAAGCGATTGGTGGCTTGCCTTCATTTGCTTGGGTGATAGTTTCAAAAATACGTCTGGTCACATTACTTTGTGAACCGGTTGCAAAACTCAAAAATACAATTCCACCAGGATTCAAATGTCGAAGTGCCGCTTTTAAAGATTCGCGAGTATAAACAAAATTATCCAGTCGCAAAAAGGAAGACATGTTGAGTGTGTGACCTGGGTCAAGATAAGCAAATTGAATCATGTCAAACTTTTGGGGTGAATATCTCAAGAATGTGCGGGCATCTTCATTATGCAATGTCACTCTATTATCTGCATACGGTTTATCCGGGTGCTTGGTTCTACCCACGACACCAATATATGGATCTATTTCAACCGCGTCTATTTTGGGCACACCACGTTTCAAGGCGCAAGAAACATCATTACCTGAGCCGGATCCCAGTATCAAAACAGAGCCTGGATTTTTCATCAAGTTGTAAGGCAAGTGCAGCCACTTTTCATATTTTATAAGTAAGCCTTTCATCGGATGATCCACTCCACCTTCAGCTTCGGCAGTGTATAAAAGCTCTTCTTTATCTGGAGAAATTGCATTCAATCCGGCGTGGAAAAACATATGATTGGCATCAAGAATATAATTACCTTTGCCGAATATGTTTTCATTTAGATAAATCACCGGCACCAATTCTATTCGAGAATAAGGCGACCAGACAGCGTCATTGTCTTTACCTGAAAAATATGAGATAGGCAGGACTATTAGCGCCAGTAACAAAATCACTTTATGCCTGGTCAAAAACCACAAACACAATAGACAAATAGCAACCCAGATGACTCCCGGCATCCACAACCAGGATATCAAGGCAAAAGCAAGCACTCCGGCAAGACTGCCCAAAATATTTATGGAGTACGCTTGCAAAGGCTCAGGCTTGGCAAATTCTCTTCCCAGAACCACACCCAGAGACATGAAAAGTGTTACCAGATTGACTGCCACAAGTGCAATGACCAGAACTGAAACAAGCGGATTGACACCCGATTCCATATTCAAAGAAAGGTCGTAAAGCTTTAATTCTTCGGCAAATGCCACCATAACAAAAAGAACAAGACCAGATACCACCAGCACCGGAGTCGAAGGTCCTTTGCTTTTGTGCAAGCAAAGACCGGCTGATGTACCGATGAAAATTATCATCAATATAAGATTGGGAAATACGCGCAGAATGGGAATTTCCATTCCAATCCAGCGTATTGACATCACCTCGGCCAACAGAACAAGAAAACTG
>CAZEQP010000864.1:0-1863 GCA_964514345.1 uncultured Candidatus Obscuribacterales bacterium | reverse complement strand
CAATAATGTGGTCCCCAAATGTTAGGATCTAATTGTAAATTATTTTTAGCTAAAGGCACGAGATCTTGTGGGGTAAATAATGGCATGTATGCTCCAATATAATAATATTTGAATAAAAAATGTGATATTACCAGCAAATAGATTTATGTGGAATTATGGTCAGTGAAGTCGAAAAACTGAAACTTAAAACTCGATGATCAACATTTTTCTTATTGACAAACCTTCACTGTTTTCAAAAGTGTCAAAATGTAGGATAAAGCGAACCCCCTATACCTGATAAGAAAGTCACGGATGTTTTTTCTGGAACCACTATCATTATGTAGCACATTTATTGGTCAGCTCAATGAATCATTGAAATCAATTGGATCCAGGCCGTTAAGTCGGGCACAAAGAATGTGGTTATCCATTTGCATCACGGGTGTGTTAGTCACGAACACTGTTTGTTGGAAGCGGTTCGAACGCGCTTGCTTTGGGCGGTATAGCGCCACTGCGCTGTCTAAGATGTTTTGCAGGGGGAAGATATTGTGGGAAAAACTTTTGTTTGCAAGCGTATGTCGCGTCATTGCTGCGTACAATATTACTTCTGGTGTGCTGGCCTTAGATGGTACAGAAAATAAGCGAAGCAAGAATACGAAAGCCATTGCAAAGGTCCATAAGATGAAAGACAAAAGTACAGGAGGTTTTGTCATGGGCCAGCACTTAACGATACTTGTTTTGATAACGGATAAAGTAACCGTACCGGTTGGTTTTGAACTGTACGAGCCTGATCCGGCCCAAAAGCAATGGCAAGAGCAGGATAAGCAACTGAGGAAAACAGGTGTACCTAAATATAAAAGACCAAAAGCACCAAAGAGAAATCCGTCTTATCCCACCATAACGGATGTTGCCTTACGCGTTTTACAGCAATTTAAAACCAATTTTCCGCACGTTAAAATCAAAGTCATTTTGGCTGATGCCTATTATGGTAGTAAGCACTTTGTCCACAAAGCCACAATCTTATTTCCTGATACGCAACTTATAAGCCAAGTAAAGAAATCGCAGAAAGTAAAATTCCACAGGCGTTATATTAGCGTTGAAGAGTATTTCAAAATCTACACTGGTGTTGAACGCAAAATACCCGTGCGAGGAAAAGAGCAAACTGTGCTTACTCATGGTGCCCGATTATATTTGAAAGCCCATGGCTGCAAACGCTTTATTGTTGCCATGAAATACGAAGACGAAACAGAATATCGTTATTTAATTGCTACAGATTTAACTTGGCGATTGACAGACATAGCTGCTGCATATACTTTGCGGTGGCTCGTAGAGGTTTTTATTCAAGACTGGAAGTCTTATGAAGGATGGTGCCAATTGGCCAAGCAGCCTGGTGATACTGGAACGCGCAGAGGCGTTGTTCTTAGCCTACTGACTGACCATTGCCTTTTGCTTCATGAGGATCAGATGGCCTTGGTTAAAAACAAACTGCCCGCAGCGACTGTGGGCAGCCTGCGAGATCGTGAGCGTGCCAATGCTATGGTAGAAGCGGTAGGTTCATTAGTTCAAGATAAGGCTGATGCGAATCGGATTGCTAATCAGCTCAAAGATTCCATTGAAAACATCATCCCTTTAAGACCTTCAAACAAGCATATGGCTCATAAAAATATGCCTAACCTAACTGGGACAGCTTCATTAGCATACCGAGCGGCCGTATGACAAGTTAAAAAATGTCGATCATCGAGTAATACAGAAGCATTAAATAGTGTGATTCCACCACTAAAAGAGTCAGGGCAAAAATCCGAGGTAAATAAAACAGCAGATCATCAGAGTTAATTTAAAAACAGCCTTTACCTATACTCGCTCTGCTAAATTATCTTCTCCTAGTAA
>CAZEQP010000863.1:0-1863 GCA_964514345.1 uncultured Candidatus Obscuribacterales bacterium | reverse complement strand
GCGCCTTTCTTTTTGCCCCACAATTCCATGTAACCCTGGATTTGCCAAATGTAGTCTGTCTCCGGTATTTCATTAGCCAGCAGCGGAAATGTAAAGCAGGAGTACGACGATTTAATGTCCACAATCCGATCAGGCAGCAGCACGTCACACTCACCGGTTAAAAACTCGTTGCTTTCGCGGCGGTTGTTTTTGATGGTAAACGGCCATTGGTAGTACTGCTCCAGCATAATGATCGCGTCCTCTTCCGTTTTGTTGCCCTTGTCCGTTGTCTTTGCCGTAAACTCGTTTTTTCGTCCGTACACTTTGGATATCAGCCACTCCCGGCAGTAAGTTTTTGCGCCAACAGAAAGCCCGGTTTCGCCTTTTTTCGGGTTGGTCATTATTTTCCCGATTGCAGAACAACTGATTTTGAAATCCTTTTCTGTAATCATTTTGCGGCTACCTCCTGAAGCAAAAGTTTTTCATTGTCATCAGACAGGGTGAACCGGGTACGCACGTAGTTGATATCGCATTGACCAAGGTGTAGCGCCGTTGCCACGTCGTCCCATTTTTCGTGCGTCTGGTCAAGTTCTGGCAGGGTTTTAGGTTTTTGCTTTACTTCGATGGTATTACCTTCAAAAGCCGCCATTTCTTCCTCAATGTGCAGGCCGCTCAGTTCATCGCCAAAGGCTTTTTTCAGGGCGAACGATTCAGCGCATTTCTGAATCATCTGAAACGGCATAGTTGCCCATTTTTGCTGTCCGCTGGAGAACTCGCTGAAAACAGCCGTGTGGGTAAAAGGGCAACGCTGTCCGGCAACTACCCGGTAAACTGTGACCGTGCAGGAAATCGGCAGTTTGTTGGCGGCTTTCAGTTCGGCGGCGGTCTGGAATTGGCCGTCAGATTGCAGGTTGAATTTTGCGTCATCGACCCCGGCGTATTGCTTTGTCCGCTGGGCTTTCAGTCGTGCGCCGTCAATGCCGACAATGGTGGAATATTTGCCGCCATACCCGACAAGGTAGATTTCTTTTTTGAACGGGTCGAGGCCGTGACGATTGGCGGCAATAGCGAAAAGATTTACCTGTGCTGCCGGTGTATCTTTTGGGATCACTCCAGCCTGTGCAAGTACCTGGATATCGCTGTCGGTCAATTCTGTTTTTGCAAGTGCGCTCATTTTAAATCAATTTGATGGTGAGTAAAAAGCCAGTGACCCGGCTGTAAAATTCATGAATTTTCCCCGGTGTTGCCTGTGGAGCCGGGAACATACAAGGCAATCCGGTTTGCGGGTTTGGGCCTTCGATAACCAAACCGGATTCCAGCAACAGCCGTTTGACGTATTGCCAGCGGTTACCGATCACCCGATCTTTGATAATCTGGTTATCCATTGCCCCGGTTGCCAGCAGATAGGCAAAACAATCGGCTGCGTCATCGGCTTTGAGTGCTGCCGATACTTTCAGCAGATTAAAGTCGTCTTCTGTTTTTTCCTGTAGCGTTTCAAAGTGCAGGGCTGTGTCGAGGTTTTGCCGGACGTATATCGGGTTTCCGACTTTGACAAAAAGCGTTACAAGTTTCTGCTCTGCCAGCAACTTGCAGATTCTTCGCGCTCTGTGATCTGTGTATCCGATTTCTTCGGAAAGGCTTACCCCGGCAATACCATCCTGTCCGTATTTGCAGACTGTTTCGTACAGCAGTTTTCCCGGCCCGTATTGCTTCCTGATTGTCAGGAATTGATTCAATTTTTCAAATTCTTTTGTCACGGAAATTTATTTTGATGGTTAAAGGATTGCAGGTAGGGCAGGCCTGGCCTGCGTTAAAGATGGTGCCGCACTGGCACTGGAAAACTAACTTCATTTCTTATTCAGTTTCGCCCCAAAGTTTCAGGGC
>CAZEQP010000862.1:0-1869 GCA_964514345.1 uncultured Candidatus Obscuribacterales bacterium | reverse complement strand
ATTCCCAAAGCGCACGCTCGGCTTGCGACGATGAGGGAAGTTGGACTTGATTATATAAAATTGGGACAGCCGGCCACCACTTTATCCGGCGGTGAGGCTCAGCGGGTCAAATTAGCCACAGAGCTTTCCAAACGTTCCACTGGCAAAACCTTTTATATACTGGACGAACCCACAACAGGTCTGTCTTTTGCCGACGTGGACAAACTGCTGCAAGTATTGAACAAACTGGCTGACGCCGGCAATACTGTTCTTATAATCGAACACAATCTGGATGTAATCAAACAAGCCGACTGGATAATAGATCTGGGTCCTGAAGGCGGACTGGAGGGCGGAAATGTAATAGCAGCCGGAACACCGGAAAGAATTTTGGAACACCCTCGCTCATACACCGGTCAATATTTGAAATCACACTTAAATCAGTCAAAAATCACAGTTTAATATGCAAGACTCAAAAGACCAGAACAAAGCCGTGGACAACCTCAGAAAAAGAGGTCACCGCATCACATCGCAACGTCAGACCATACTTGAAATTTTTGCCGAACTGCCTCATGGCGAACACCTTTCAGCCGAGGAACTGCATGACAAATTATCCGCACGGGAAGCGGCAGTCAGCCTGGCCACCACTTACAGAACACTCAAACTTTTGTCTTCTCTCGGCTCCTTGCGCGAACTTGATTTTGCCGAAGGTCACAAACACTATGAGTTGAAGCAAGACGACCTTCCGCACCAGCACATAATCTGCACCGGATGCAACCAGACAACAGAATTTGAAGATCACTTTCTTGAACAAGCCGGACAAAAAATCGGCGCCAGATATAACTTTGAAGTTGTCGATGCCCAGTTCAAAATTTTCGGTCTTTGTCCTAAATGTCAATAATAATGAATCTGGCTGAGGCTAAAGACGGTCAGGAGTTGGTGGTAGTTGAAATGGCTGATGAATCTGTCAACAAACAGGCATTGCGCTTCGGTATCGGCAAAGGTTCACAAATAAAAGTGCAAAAAAACATTCATAAAGGTCCGGTAATAATTTGCCGTAAACAATTGGAAATAGCTATCGGCAGAGAGCTTGCCCTGCAAATAAAGGTTTGTTTGAAATCATGAACTGCCAAAAATGTCAGTTTTCTTTACCTGAGACAGCCAGTCAAGTGGCTCTTAAATGCCCGCGTTGCAACACATGGAATGAAGTGCAGGGCGCGTGCCGCAGCACCGGCTCTTGCTCTTCCTGCCATACGGCTGCAAGCAGCTGCGCCTCCGGCTCTGATTCTAAAAAATCTGTGCCTCCAATCGGTTCAGGACTCTGGCAAAAATTAGTGCGAATTTTTAAGCCGCAATGACTTTGTTAATAACCTTGAGATTAAATTTGAAAATTTTAGGTAATATAGATCTGGAGGGTACTTTTTAACTTTAATATCCAATGGACAAAGGCAAAGGTCAGGGACAAGGACAAGACAAAGGCGTGTCTAAGTTAAACCCCTGGAAAATGCAGGGTTATAAGGCTGGACAGAATGTTGTCTGTAGAATAGTGAAAGCGGAGCCGGGCGGCTACGCTGTCGTCGTTTCGAAAGACAATTTCCCAGGTTTTGTTGAATCGCAAATGCCCTATCAACCAGGGCAGGAAGTTCTGCTTGTCTATAAAAACAAAAGCATGAACCGACTTATCTTTGCCGAGCGCTTTCAAACCCAGCAGTCCTCCACCACTATCCAGGTCCCGCAGCAGGTAGACTGGCAGGCACAGGCTCTGAGCGGACAGGACGGACCGCCTCCCCAGACACAATGGGCGCAGGGCAGCGGTGGTCAAGGTGAGCCACAATATCAGCAAGGTTGGGGCGCTTCCCATGAAGAACAAGCTTATGCCAATTATGAATCGGC
>CAZEQP010000861.1:0-1878 GCA_964514345.1 uncultured Candidatus Obscuribacterales bacterium | reverse complement strand
CAACCGATATCGGTTATGTTTTTTGAGCCGTCGATGGTGGAACTGGAAAACATCGCAAGACCAATCCAGGCTCCCATAATTAATCTATTAATTCTCATCGAATTCCTTTTTGAATAACTCACCTTGAGTTTAACCGGGGAGAGAAAAATCTGCAAAGCCGGGATCGGTATCCTGGCCAGAAGTCGAATAGAGTTACTAAGAAAAACATGTTGTTTTTCTTAGCAAATCACTTCGAAGAAAAAGGAGACCCAGGGTCCCGGATTAATTCTGAGCATTAAATCTGCGATATTATGAAATCTGCAAAAAAAGAGGAAATCAGGCAAGGTGTTTAATCAGAAATTACTTCTACCCCTTTTAGTTTTTAGTTTTTTCTTGCATCCTCTAAGGAGTCCTGCAGCCGAGCCGCCCCTATCAGATCTCACTCCGTCGCCTACTTTGAAAACGATCAAACAAATCAAAATACGCGAAGGATTGAGTTATGCCAAGCTCAGTTGGAAAGGCTCAACAGTCCACTGCATATCAGTTGACCCCAAAAGCAAAAATCTAAAAGTTTTTCCGTATATGTCTGGAAAAGCAACAGAACCAAGTCTTTCTATATTAGACGCGGACGCTATCTTTGCAGTCAATGGAGGGTTCTTCAATCTTAGCGATGGAGAAAGCACCAGTTTCATCACCGCGGATGGAAAATCCATGTGCAACCCAAAAGAAAACAAAGCACTCATCGAAAATCCAAAACTCAAGCCATTCTTGCCCCAGATTTTTGATCGTTCTGAAATCAGATTTTATACCACCAAAAAGAACAAACAATACGCAGAAATCGTAAAACATTCACAACCCACTAAAAACGGATACGAGCTGGAAGCCGCTCTACAAGGCGGACCACAATTGCTTCCCAAATTAACTTCTGAGGAAGAAGCATTCGTAAGAAAAGATGCGAAGGGAAACAGCTCAGATTCTATCGGCACAAAATCAAAAGCGGCTCGCACCGCTATTGGTATCACATCCGATGGCAAGCTAAAAATTTTATGTGCCGAAGGAGGAAGAAAGAAAGAATTCGTATCCGGGCTCTCACTGAAAGACATGGCTGAGTTGTTCCAGAAGCTTGAATGCACATCTGCTTTGAATTTAGATGGCGGTACATCGACCGCCATGGTTGTCAATCTGAATAATCTGTTTGACGAGAAATTGAAAAGCAAAATGGACAAAATAGGTCCTGCGGGGCTGCCGCAGCCAGCCGGCAGCGTACCAGCCGGCGCTCCCGTGCCTGAGGGAAAAATAGTCGAGGCTCCAGGCGGCACCCGGGTCATTTATTCAGCCAGTCCCGAAAGACGGGTAAAGTCGCTCCTGTGCGTGGCAGAAAGGTTCGAGTAATCGGCATGTCAAGAAACGCCATAAGTCTTCAAAGTTAAAGCTTAAACCACCAAACCTGGGCAGTATTCCCTTATACTGGATACCTCAGGTACTCAAATCTAACGATCTGGAAGCGAACTTTGGACCAATTAGAAAAAGATACGCACCCCCTATTAGGTGCCGTAATCGACAAATACAAAATTATTGAAGTCATAAATGCCGGCGGAATGGGCATCGTGTTCAAAGCGCGGCAAAAAATAATGGACCGCGACATCGCCTTGAAGCTTTTGCCGCCTGAAATGGCAAAAGACGATGTAAACCTGCAAAGATTGGAGCGCGAAGCCAAAGCTCTGGCTCAGCTCAATCACCCGAATATTATTGCCACTTACGACTTTGGTCTGACTGAAACGGGTCAAGGCTTCCTTGCCATGGAGTATGTGGAAGGACAGAGTCTTGATGAGCTTTTAGAGAAGGTCGGAATACTGAAGCCCGGTCGTGCCGTGTTCATTTTCAAACAGATAGCCGACG
>CAZEQP010000860.1:0-1880 GCA_964514345.1 uncultured Candidatus Obscuribacterales bacterium | reverse complement strand
TAAATAAAAATGACCCTCTGGTTACAAATTTTGTCAGTGCGCTCAATAACCTTTCCGCTGATGAACTTCGTTCTTTCAACGCGGTCAGTCCTCGACTGCAAATTATACTGGCGGATAACCTACATCAATACAGACAGGATTTACCTTCTGATTTTGCTAGTGTGCCCGCGCTGCACGACAATGGAGATGTAGTTTTCTTCAGACATTTTAGTGATGCCGACGGCACGCGTAATACAATCAACCCGGCTAACATGCAAACTGCACTGGCTGATATGGTGCGATCACAAATACTTGGACATGGCAAAGATTTTGCTATGGGCAGGATTTCAGAAAACCACGCTCTCTATCAAAGTATGACCAAAAATCCGGATCTAGCTCGAGAAGCCGGTGTGGCTGTTATTACTCCGGATAATGAACACGCTCTATTGACTGCTATGAGAGCAAGGGATGCAAAAGACGAGGATGTGCATACTATGCGCCTTCATCTATATCCTGAGCTGAGAGCCCAGTTGCGCGATTTCACAGCCAGGGCTATGTCTCAGCCGAACTTTTTCGGCAGTAACCCGACATTATCCAGAGTTGCATCCAACATCACTTTGCAGTCTCAACTCTTTGAAGCGTCAGGAAAAGTGAGAAGCTCTGGTGACAATCTAAATGCCATATCTCCTGTTGCGACAATGGCAGCCAGAGGGACAGTGGGATCGATTGTGGCAGACCGAGTTTTGGTTGCTTTCGGTTTGACTCTTAATCCCGGTGCAAAACAACCGGCTCAGAATGTTGTGAATTTGAGACCAGAAACGGGCAAATCCTTCTCTCGCCTTGAAATCAAGCCGGTGTCGGGCAAACAGCGAATGATCGTAAGCGATCCTGTGACTCTCTTAAATAGTTTCCTGACACGCAGACAAGACGGCAGTGTCAACGTTTCAGAATTGAAATCTTTGATTATGTCCAGTGAAGCTTTCCAAATAGCCCGCAAAAATAATCCGGACAGGTTCTCAGACGCCGAAATCGAAAAGGCCATAATCAACGCCCTGGATATTTCAAATCATGCCAGTCTGCTTGATGAACTTCAATTACGTCTGAGGGACCAGATTATTGTCCACAATATCGATCCGGATCCGTCCGGTGGTGGCGTATTCAGTGCTGCCCCCGATCCGGCTCAGTCAAATCTTGTGCCGCCTCGCACTGTTTCAGCCGGAGCCAATCTAGCCGCCGAGATTGATGCCACTCCAGGCACAGGCACCGCTACTGGTCCCCTTTCCAGGGATCCTAAATTTGATCTGGACAGACTTATTCCCAGAAGACCAGACGGCAGTCTGGATGGTATCGCAAGACACGAAAACACCATTTATCTGAAAGACACTGACAGCACCGCCAAGGCTTTAATAAGATTCAACGACTCAGGACGTGCAGTATTAATGTCGGAGAACAATCTGGTTACTCTGACCGGTCAAAGAGGTCATTTCCAGGTGCAACCTGGTGTGGAAGGCGCACTTGTTCTCAGCCGAGGAGACAGGATACGTGTAAATGGAAAAGAGTTTGTATTTGACGAAAAAGACTTCCACGCTACTGTTCCGGTTGAAGCCGGATTGGGCAATTATCAATTGCGTCAGGGTAATTCCGAGCGGACTTTCACAGCCAATCGTGTAGCTATAAGCATTCAGCCTGATAAAACAATAAAAGTCGATCCTTTGAGCGAAGGAGCTGGCGGTCATCTCATACTTGAATATAGAGTCGACGGTGCGTATCTGATCGCAAACCCAGACACAGCAATTCCACTAAAAGTTTTGAAGGGCAGAGAAGCACTGAGCCTGCCTTTCAAACTGGAAAGTCGCGCCAATCTCAGTGTGGAAGTAAACGGAGTAAGGGTTCCATTTGTA
>CAZEQP010000859.1:0-1887 GCA_964514345.1 uncultured Candidatus Obscuribacterales bacterium | reverse complement strand
ATGGCAACACTTATCCAGCAGCCTATAGGACCGTCCTCGACTCCATAGAAGTAAGTTTTGGTCAAATAATAGGCTAAGGGCAGGCGCAACAGAAGCAAGCACAAAACCGACATCCACATGGGGAAGATGGTATAGCCGGCTCCTTGCATGGCACCATACAAGATCATCCACAATGCCACAAATGGCTGGGCCACTCCGACAATCTGCAAATAGTCTTTGACATATTTAAGTACCAGAGTGTCTTTGCTCATATGCTTGGCGATTTCAGCGCCGAAACAAATGAGGATGACAGCCATTAGGCTGGTGTATCCGGCACCCAGTGCCGCCACCTGCCAGCCGGCACGTTGCGCTCTTTGCGGTTGCTTGGCTCCCAGGTTTTGCCCCACGATGGTGGCAACCGCCATGGAGAAAGCATGCAAAGGAAGCGAAGACACTATTTCCTCCAGTCTGAATCCGACCGCCCAGGAGGCCTGGCATGCGGTGGGATTTTTCGTTTGAGCGAAAATCAGGAAGAAAGTGCAGCAACTGCCGATCCAGACCAGATCATTGATGCAGGCGGGAATGCCTATTTTCAAAAGACGCCACATGAAGTCTTTAGATAAGCCTTCTTTTACCATCAATTTGAAATTGACACATTCGCGCATTTCGGTCTTTTTCAACAGCACGACATTTATTATCGTACCTACGACCGCTGCAACTACCCACGACCAGCCGATTCCGGATATACCTATTTGAAACGGATGAATACAGAGGGCAAAATCAAGTGACACTACAATCAGTGCCATGATTATCCAGTTGACCATAGGCACCCTGGCATTTCCTTTGGAACGCCAGATGCTGTGTGCCACCCAGACCACAGTGAAAGGAATTTGAGAAAGCAAGTCGACTGAGATAAAATCCCAGCCCAGTTTTTGCACTTCGCTCGAAGCTCCCAGAAGAACTAAAAGAGGTCGAGCGGCTAGCAAACCGCAGGCGGCTGAAACACCTCCAAACACAAATCCGAAAGTCATTGCCTGGCGAGCGGCCTTCACCGCCATATCCATGTCTTTAGCGCCCCAGTAACGGCTCACAAGCGCGTTGGTGCCGACCGAAAGTGCTACTGTGACCAGCATCATCAAAAACCAGATCTGACCGCATATTCCAATGGCGGCTTGCACATCGGAGCCCATTTTTCCGGCTACATAAACGTCGCAGAAGCTGGCAAGAGCAATCACCGACATCTGACCCATCAAAGGCCAGGCAAGATGCCAGATAGCCGCCCAGGTGGAACCCTGGGTGATTACAGCGTCTTTTTCATTGTTTTGATTGATTTCTAAGTTGAGCTCTTGCTCTTCCATATTTTGTTCGTTTTTTTTGAAATCTTGACAGGTGTCCATAAGCGTAACCCAATTTTGTATTTGTAATTGAACATGACATAATTTGTTTGATTCTTTAGAGAATCAAATGCAACCGTCGTATTTTCTAATGCACAAAATCAATGATTGGCTATGTCCAAAAATTGACTTAGACAAAGAGTTTGAAGCCGAAAGATATCAACACGAATAATATAGGAGGAGTATCTTCATACCGGAACCCGACGGACGAGGAATTCTGGTCGGCTATACGGAAAATATTGTCATATGAAGAGCCCTCGCATAAGTGGTCGCAGGTTAGCCGTCTGGCTCGCAAGCATTTCGAAAGAAAGTTTTTCGAGACCTTGCCCAACGCAACTCAGAACAAAATAATCGCACAGATTTTTGGAAATGAGAACCCCTTAAATAAAAGTGTTGACAAAACTTTTGACAAAATTACTGATAGTTTTGATCGAACAGTAAGTGCACTGATTGCCTTTGAAGACTTGAAGCGCTTTCAGTTACTGGCTTTTGATATGTGGCATCAAAACAAAGA
>CAZEQP010000858.1:0-1888 GCA_964514345.1 uncultured Candidatus Obscuribacterales bacterium | reverse complement strand
GTAGTTTCTCTGCCGCTGACTGAACTACAAGGCTATTTCCTGGCCGAAAAAATTATTGCACCATTTCAATTACCTATCTTTGACAATTCAGCCGTGGACGGATACGGCGTTATAGCTGCGGATCTGAAAAAAGCCAGTCCGGATAATCCTGTAAAACTGATACAAGTAGGAGCACTTGAAGCTGGAGACAGATCCAGCAAAGCTCCTGCCATTCAATCCGGTCAGTGCATAAAAATTCTGACCGGAGCCCTCGTGCCGCCAGGGGTCGAAGCAGTGGTCATGAAAGAGTACTGCCGTCAGGAAAAATCTTCCGATATCGGTTCATTTTTTAGAGGGGTAGAGATCGGGGAAAACGTGCGCCGGAAAGGCGAAGAGGTCAAAACCGGGGAGTGCGTGGTGCCGGCTCATACAAGAATTACTCCACCAATTGTTGGGGTTTTGGCCAGTTTCGGTTTTGAAAAATTTCCTGTATTTAAGCAACCCCGCATCGCCATCTTAACCACTGGAAATGAATTGATAGAACCCGGCAACCCTCTTGCCGGGAATCAAATCTACAATTCCAATTCTTTTGCCATTGAGGCAGCATGCCGAGCACTGGGAATAAAAGACCTTATCAAGCTGCATGCCCTCGACACCAGAGAAGATACCATCAATAAATTACAGACAGCAATTGATTCAGCGGACTTGATCATCTGCACCGGCGGCGTGTCTGTTGGTGACAAAGATCTGATAAAACCGGTTCTTGAAGAGGATTTCAAAATAGAAACCATTTTGTGGCGAATTGCCATAAAACCGGGTAAGCCGGTATATTTCGGACGAAATCAAAAAACAAACAAGTATTTTTTCGGACTTCCTGGAAATCCGGTAAGTGCTCTGGTCACATTTCATCTTTTTGTAAAGTCTGCATTAATGAAAATGCAGGGTGTTCCTGAGCCTAAAAGGACCATAAGGCAGGGGCGAATTAAAAATAAAATCAAAAAGAAATCGGGCCGTATGGAATTCGTAAGAGGTATTCAAGAAAGTACCCAAGATGGTAACCTGGTTGTCCAGCCCACTAAAGGGCAAGATTCTCACATGTTAAGCGGACTGGCGACGGCAAATTGTCTAATACACTTCGGCATAGATGAGGAAGTGCTTGATGCGGATTGCCAAATCCAGGTTCAGGACCTGAGCTGGGAAAGCTATTGAACTTCTAGAAAAAAAATAGGAAACAAATTGCATGCCTGAAAAGATTTCTATAAGCGTTTCCGACGGATACTTCGACGGATACCTAACCTTGCCTCCCAATGGAGACGGTCCCGGAATTCTTTTGATTCAAGAAATTTTCGGTGTCAATTCTCACATAAAGAAATTTGCCGACAAGCTTGCAGCGGAAGGTTATGTGGTTATGGCGCCTGATCTTTTCTGGAGACTTGAACCCAACCTGAACTGCGGATATGAAGGAGCCGACCAAGAAAAAGCCTTTTCTTTGATGCAAAAATTCGACGAAAAACTTGGTTTGCAGGACTTAAAAGCGGCCAGCAACGCTTTGAGAAATCACCCTGCTTGCACCGGACGCATGGGAGCAATCGGATTTTGCCTGGGAGGGAAACTGGCATTCAGACTTGCAGCTCACACCAATTTGAACTGTTCAGTGTGTTATTACGGCGGAGGAATTGACTCTTATCTTTCTGAAGCTGAAAATATCAAGTGCAGGACTTTGCTGCATTTCGCCAAAGAAGACCAGTTGATTCCAGAGTCGGCGCTGCAGACTATTAAAGATAGTCTCAGTCAGTACAAGAATTTCACTATTCATGAATACGAAGGTGTAGGACACGGATTCAATTGCGATGAAAGAGCTTCCTACAATAAAAAAGCCGCCGATTTGGCCTATAAAAGAACAGTTGAA
>CAZEQP010000857.1:0-1894 GCA_964514345.1 uncultured Candidatus Obscuribacterales bacterium | reverse complement strand
CAAGAAGGGAAGAGAAAAGAATTTCAGTCAAAAGCCAGGTATTGTCAAAATATGCCTGCACAATTTCTTTTGTGCAAGCAGTCAAATTCGGCTGCCATAATGAATGGACTTTTTCGTTGTCTTTTGGAACAGGACCAGTCCACCAGCTTTTCTGGCGGGGAAATGAAAGCGGCAGGCTTGACCGTCCTAAGTTCTTTTGCCACGGCGACGTTAGTTGGCCATTTGGGCGGAATAAATTATTAAAAGGTCTACCTGCCGTATTCATTTTTATACCTGTCCCTTTACTAGCACCAAATCCGGCCACCGTTGCCAACACCTTTTTTGCGTAATCCGATATCGGATTGCAAAAAAAATCGGTGTGAAAGGGTGCAGGGGGCGGGCTCGGCAAAAGGCGGCAAAAAAAGGAGCAAGGGCTCCACTTGGTGAGGCCCTTGCTTTTTGGATCGATTTAATCTGACTTTATATCGGGTTCTACTTTATTTTTCGGTCCTATTTATTTTTCGGTCCAATTTATTTTTCGAACCAGCCGATAGGTCCTTTGTCCAGATTGACGTTTATCTGTTTCACTTCGGTATAAGCATCCAGACCGAATGTGCCCAGTTCACGTCCCCAGCCGCTCTGACGGTATCCACCCCAGGGGGCTTCGTTATAAGTGAAGTGATAACCATTCACCCAGGTAATGCCGCAACGCAGAGCTTTCACTACGCGGTGGGCAAGAGCCAGGTCGTTTGTGAATACAGCACCGGCAAGACCGAAGTCGGTTCCGTTGGCGATTTCAATGGCTTCTTCTTCATTTTTGAATTTTTGCACGACTGCAACAGGTCCAAAAATTTCTTCCTGCACAATGCGCATGTCGTTTTTCACATCGGTGAACAAAGTAGGCTCGACATAATATCCTTCACCATATTTGCCACCAGTCAATTTATTGCCGCCGAAAGCCAGCTTGGCGCCTTCTTTCTTACCGACTTCAATATATTCAGTGACTGTTTTCAATTGCTGAGCTGATACAAGCGGACCCATTTCGGTTTCAGAATCATTTCCGGGACCGACTTTGATTTTCTTGGCACGTTCAGTCATTTTAGAGACGAATTTGTCGTGAATAGATTCATGCACAACAAAGCGCGAACCGGCTGAACAAACTTGTCCGGCATTGCAATAAATAGCGAACAGAGCATAATCAACAGCAGTATCGAGATCCATATCGGGGAAAACAATCATGGGTGATTTGCCACCCAATTCAAGTGTGACTTTTTTCAAGTTACCCAGAGCAGCCTGAGCAATTGCTTTACCTGTGCGAACAGAACCTGTGAAAGCCACTTTATCAACAAGTTTGCTTTCAGATAAAGGAGCTCCGGCAGTTTTGCCGTCGCCCAGAACAAGATTGAGAACACCCGGGGGCAAGCCACATTCATGCATCAATTCAACCACGCGAATAGTGGAAAGAGGTGTGAATTCACTGGGTTTGAGAATTACAGTATTGCCTGCTCCAAGGGCGGGGGCAAACTTCCAGCAAGCCATCAAAAGAGGATAATTCCAGGGAACTATCTGTCCGCAGACTCCGATAGGTTCACGCACAACTGTGGTTTCAGAATTAGCCGGAACAGGAACATGCTGACCGTTGGGTTTGGTGATCAAACCAGCATAATAACGGAAGCAATTGGCAGCATCAGCCACGTCGTAGACGGCTTCGCGCAAGGGTTTGCCCTGGTTCAATGATTCAAGTTCGGCCAGCTCTTCAGCGTGTTCGTCCATTTTGTCGGCGATGGCAAAAAGCACTTTGGCGCGATCAAATGCTGTCATTCTGGGCCAGGGACCTTCATCAAAAGCTTTGCGGGCAGCTTTGATGGCTTTTTCCACCATTTCAGCCGAAGCTTCAGAAACTTTGCAAAGAGGG
>CAZEQP010000856.1:0-1895 GCA_964514345.1 uncultured Candidatus Obscuribacterales bacterium | reverse complement strand
CGCTCTCGGCGGCCGGCAAGTGCAAAAAGCGCGCTCTCGACATCAACCTATAGAACCTGAAACTGAAATTGCCAATTTGAAAGAGCGTGGGTTAAACTCAAAAAGCCAACCAGAACCATCCTTAGCAAAAGCAGATGAAATCGTAGATGCTCAAGCTTTAAGTCCTGAGAACATATTGAAAGTATTGCGACAAAAAAGTGAATGGAGTCCTTCCTTCGAATTGGTTTTCGACAAATTATTTAAAGCCAGAGCCGGTCATATAGAGGCACGACGCAAATTTGATCAAGGACTTAGAGATGTTTTCGAACAACAGATGAAAGTCAATCCAAAAATTAGTTTTGCAGATCTTACGGCTGAGGTTTGGAAAGCATTTTCTGATTTGAATCATCCGCTCAACAATTCTGGTACAAATTTATTTGCCTTAAAACAAGCATTGCAAGATGCCGAAAACGCGCATGCTTTGAGTCTTGCTGAATTGCGTCGTGAGTCTCCAGCACTATTCGCCGCATACAAAACTGAAATTAGTCCAAGAAACAAACTGAACCCAATCGAGGCTGAAGTTAACAGATTGGTTGGCGAATTGCCTTACCATACACCTAACCCTTCTGAAATTGCTCTTCTAAAAAGGCTGACGCCAAATTTTGATGAAGCTTCCGCTAAAGAATTCTTCGCAATATTTGATAGAAATGACCTGGCTTGGTTGAAAGATCACAGTCAGCTAGTAAGAGAGTCCTATGCAGAACACGCGAAAGTCGAAATTTTGTACCAGAGATTGGAAAGTCTGCGCAGAGAGCACAAAAAACTTGCCTCAGATCCAAGCAATCCAGTAATTCCTATCCATAAGCTTCAAGAACTTCGACAAGCTGAATTGGAATGGCAGTTGGCTGCAATTAAATATGCATTCTTAAATAAAGAAGTTTTCACTGCTGCTCAGACCAAATTTAAGCTGATTGTCGGAGCTTTTGATTCATATCTTGAGGCAAGAGGGCTTAGAAGATTTGATTTAAGCCTGGATACGCAAACTCCTTTTGGCGGCTACTATTCAGGATTTCGCCAATATAAAGGTGATCCGAAGTTTTATCAAACACTCACAATTTCCGCTCAACACTTTTTGTCACCGGATGTATTTCAAGATTTGCCTAGAATAATGTTTCATGAATTGGTGCACCATCATCAAACCATATCCAGCATTCGGCTTTCTTTACAAAAAATACTTGGAAAGGTTCAAGGTGCCAGAAGATTTGGAGATATTCCGGAAGACTTGGTATCGACACATCTAAAAGAATTACAGACGGATTTTTTTAACAGGCGTGGAGTAACTTTGGATGACGAAACATTCAAGCGGGTTCTAAAGTATAGCAAGGATGTCGAATTTTTCGATGCCAACACCATTGTTTTCATTCAAAAATTAGATGCTGACGCACTCCAAAATTCAGGGCACGCACATAAAAGTCAAAAACATCTAAGTGATGCTAGAGTAATTGCTAGAACCTTGGCACACCTGAAAAGTAGAGATCTTGTCAGAGAGGAGGAATTAGCGAAATTTCTCGGTGACTTGATGCAAGGAACGCCAAAAGAATATCTTGATCGCCACGGATTGCTAAAGCGTGGAACTGCAGGCGAAAGACTTGCCCAAAGAGTTTTTGGTACTCATCGCATACCTGATTATGTAAGAGACATGATTTTAGACAGAATGCCTGAAGTTAAATTGTCTGCCGATGGACGATCCCTCGTTATAACAGGTGAAAAAGTACCACTCAGCACTTTGCCTGAAAGTGAGGCAAGGATAAGAAGGACAATAGAATATTTCAGATTGGTGGAACAATTAAAAGAACGCCTTAACACTAGGCTTTATTTAGCTTCTTATTACAATCATTATTACAATTATCAGCTCA
>CAZEQP010000855.1:0-1898 GCA_964514345.1 uncultured Candidatus Obscuribacterales bacterium | reverse complement strand
TTGCTGCCACAAATGAGAAGCCAGACGTAATGCGGTTTTTGAATATCTCTCCTCTTTGACAAAACGGAGCAATAAATCAAAATCGACTACATCGCAAACATACAAAAAATAATTCAAAAGACGAGCTTTTTTAAATAACGGCAAAAGCTCTGGCTCCATTACGGCTCGTTTGAGAACTTCAAAAAACACTTCACGTTGCCTTGGACGCATGTACACACCACTGCTGTAGCCATGCGGGTCGACCCGATTTTCGCCCATTATTTGAGGGATATAACAGGCTCCATGTTTAAATGCCAGAAGTGAGAAGGTCCACCAGTCACAATGCCACTTAAGTTCAGACGGATAGGCATCAGCTGAAAGAAGCTTTTCGCGTCGGCTGATTACTGTATTGGTCTGCATCACACCGCCGTCAAACTTAGAGGCCAAATCTTGCGGCTCAAGAAAACCAGGCGCATCAAGCAATTTCATTTCATTCAGACATCGAATGCCTGAAATTCGATCATCCACTATGCTGTCTGCAAAAAACACAGCCGCTTGCGGATATGTCTCAAGCATTTTTACCCCGAGTTCAAAATGCCCGGGGAATATTGCGTCATTGCAAGAAGCACCAAATATGAATTCACCTTTTGCCTCTTTGATCCCTCTTCTGAGACTGAAAGGAATTCCCATATTTGACTGATTTTTCAATAAACGAATAGACCGATATTCTTGCGCCAGTTTTTCGATAATGGACACGCTCTCGTCTGTGGAGCCGTCGTCTACGATAATAAGTTCATCCGGAGGTAAAGACTGCTCAAAAATATCCTTGACTGCCTGGGGCAGAAAAGACGAATCATTGTAATTAGTTAATATGACCGACAGACGCACGCTTGAATCAACTCTTGAGGTCTTGCTTATTATAAAGTAGATTCTTGCGCCTTTGATGGGTGAAAAGAAATGACCGAAGTGAATTTGCTTGACCGTTATCCCAGGTCAAAGCGACCGATAGAAGAACGCGCAGCTGTAACGGCTGCCGACAGAGAAAAAGCCCGAGAATTCGGCAAAGACTTTTTTGATGGTGACAGACTATTCGGTTACGGCGGATATAACTACAACCCACGCTTTTGGACCGACACAGTTAGCCGTTTTCAAGAATATTATCAATTAGATGAAAACTCTTCCGTTCTGGATGTCGGATGCGCCAAAGGCTTTATGCTGCATGATTTCAACCTCCTCATACCAGGAATAAAACTTTGCGGAATCGACATTTCACAGTATGCAATTGAAAATGCAAGTGACTCAATTAGAGACAGAGTCAAAGTGGCTGATGCTAAAAATTTGCCTTACCAGGACAATTCATTTGACCTGGTTATCTCAATAAACACAGTGCACAATCTGCCGCTTTCTGAATGCAAACAAGCCCTCAGAGAGATTATGCGTGTTTCGCGCGCCAATGCTTTCGTCACTGTGGATGCCTGGCGCAATGAAAAAGAAAAAGCGGCCATGCTCAAATGGAATTTGACCGCTCTCACTTATATGAGCGCGGAAGACTGGAAAACACTCTTTGAAGAAGTGGGTTACACAGGCGATTATTACTGGTTTATCGCAGAATCGCAATGATATTTAAAGCTGCTGTTTTAAATGAATTTGACCAACCGCTTTCAATTCAAGATTTGAAAGTTCCCAAACTTTTGCCCGGTCAAGTGCTGGTGCGGATCAAATATGCAGGCATCTGTCACAGCCAGCTCAATGAAATAGGCGGCAAAAAAGGTGAGGACAAATTTTTGCCTCACACTTTAGGTCATGAAGGTTCAGGTATAGTCGAAGCTGTCGGTCCCTCAGTAGAAAAAGTTAAACCTCAGGATCAAGTAGTCATCACCTGGCTCAAAGGTTCAGGGATGAATGTCCCTTCCACCATT
>CAZEQP010000854.1:0-1900 GCA_964514345.1 uncultured Candidatus Obscuribacterales bacterium | reverse complement strand
AGATCCGGACATAGTAGCCATAAAACGGCATGCCGATGAAGATATGGTGACATATACTGTGTGGCGATGATTTTTTTCGTTTTTCTCTATGCAAAAATGAAAATTCCTCTATGGAGTAGTGCCTATCCAAAACGTAGGTTCTCTTCCGGCAATGGCAACTGTTCATCGAATGAGGGCAAAGAATGGCCAGCTTTAGAAAAGGTCTGAAAATTTAATGCCAGTAGGCTTTCCATTTCGCTACCCCATTCGCTATTACAGGTTTCTACTGCCTCTAAAATGGCAGTTCGAAAGTCGGGAAAAGTTGCATAATATCGCGAATTGAGAGCCTTTTTTTTAATGAACTTCCAAACTCTTTCAATGATGTTCAAATTCGGAGAATATGATGGCAGAAACAGAAGTTCTATCTTGAGATTTTTAGCAAGCTCTTCTACCAGCCTACATCTCTGATAGCGGGCATTGTCCAATACTATGGTGATCAGTTGCTTGGAGTACTCCCTCGCCATTTGCTGGAGAAAATCACAAAGAACCTGGCTATTGATATAGGTTTCATTGGAGAGGACGTGCAATTGTTTTGTTACAGCGTTGACTGCTCCCAATACGTTTAACCTCCTTCTGCCGCTGGGGGTCTTCACAAATACCCGCACTTTTGACCACAGATACCCAAGGAAGGCGCCGTGTACAAAATGTGCAGCATCCATGAAAAGCACCGTTCTGGCCCCCTTTTTTGCCTCGTGCAGGCGGGGGTACAGGAAGCTGATTAAAAATTGGGCCTGTTTTACAATATCGGCTTTTGCTGGAATAGTCGCCACTTTCCTGCAACCAAATTTCAGTCGCTTTAAAAAAGCGCCTACACTTTTTGTACTTCTTTTGATGCCGGTCAGCTTGTAGATTCTGTCCCTAGCCTCGGGCAAGGTATGAGGTGGATCCTTTTCAAAAGCATCTTCAATGCTTTTTGTGTGTTCATCCAAAGCGCTCGTGCTCCCCTTGTAACCCAATTCTTGCAACTCTTTAAGGCCGCCTCGCTTGTAAGCCTGCCAATAATTTCTGATTGTCGGCGTGCTCATCCCCAGAATGCGGGCTACCAAAGCAGCATTGAAGAGGAACATCAACAGCAATACAGCCATGCATTTGCGCTGTACAATGGGATGGGGGTGTGAAAAGGCTGCCTTGCGGAGGCTCTTCTTTTCTTGCTGCTTCCCCAGGAATTTCTTTTTTCTGGAGCGGCGCTTCCTCTTTTTTTCTGGAGACGATCCTGTTTTTTTTTCATCTGATAACCAAAAAAAATTAAAAGCTGTCAACCTAAACAAAAAAATCTTTTTTTGCATCATTTTTTTCACTGCAAAAAAAAGTTCCGTGGTACCATCCTTCCATGCCTTGGATCAAAGTTGCAGGGGAAGAAAAAATATCCCCACCTGATTATGACAAAATCCGTAACCGCCTGGAGGCGTATGCAGCCAGTCGTCCTTGGAACGCATCACATAAAATTCACCTCCGTTTTCGAGGGCAGTTTTGCTACGTCGCTGAAGTAGAATCTGATGGTTCTTTCTCTCCCCTGTGCCGGTTGTGTTACTCCGGGAATGGTCTGTGGAGCTCGGCGTTTTACAAGTACAGTAATGACCGTTATGAACCCTGCATTTTACCCAGCGGTGCTCTTACCGGATCTTTAGAGGAAGCTTTCAGTGTATGTGAGCTGTACCTGGTGTAACCGCTTTACAGGTCACAGCTTCTTCTTTTGTGATCGAGGACGAGATGATTTTAGCGGGTGATCTGTATTGTCTGAGAAGCTCTTGTCGTTTTCATAGGAGAATTTTCATTTTTGCATAGACAAAAACGAAACAATTCATAGCCACACTGTATCGCATCAAGACCGGTATACGTGACACGTACGTACGGTTCTGTG
>CAZEQP010000853.1:0-1901 GCA_964514345.1 uncultured Candidatus Obscuribacterales bacterium | reverse complement strand
TTCAGTGTTGTTTAACTTAAACTTACTTGGATCGTCAATGATAGATATGAATTCAGGCAGTATCTGAGTTCCCACCTTTTCTTTGAAAGTGCGCCCTTCGCCTTCGTCTTTTTGTCTGTGACCTTCAAGGCGGTGTCCCAGAGTTTCATGAAAAAAAACAGCGGCGGCTTTGCCGTTGAGTATAGCCGGTCCTACAAACGGCTCGGCCAGAGGGGCTGTGCGCAGCGCTTTCAGTCTTTGAGCCATCTGGTCAATTTTTGCTTTAAGAGCCTCTTCGCTTGGAAGTTCGTCCAGTACTGTCTGCTCAAAACGATCATAGAGCCACAATACCATGCCGTCGTTTGCCACAGTGTCAGCATAAATGCTCACTATGTGTGATTTGCAAGCGTCCTGGATATAAGCACCGTCACTGGTGACCAGATAATTGACTTGTGCACCGCAAGTGAAGCGGACATACGAATCTTTAATTTCAGGATATTTATTGAACTCACCTGAAAGACGCCGGATTTTATCCTCCCATTCCGCCTGGTCGACTTTATAAGTCATGGGTTCTGCCGCTGCCGTTTCCGGTTTTTCCACGGCAAAATCATCTGATTGATCTTGTTCTTCGACTTTTACATCTTTGCTTGCTTTCACCAGGGCAAAACGTTTTTGTGCCATCCAGAAAGCTTTATCTGTAAGTCGCCATAAAATAGTCCGCAGCGAAATGTCATTATTGTCCATAGGCAATGAGTCGCTTATCACATGCACTGAAGTGTCGTTGTATCCGCGCAAATTATGGCTGTTGTCCAGTTTAGGGCTTCCCACTCGCATTTCCACCTGGGCAAATCTGAACTTGGTGGGGTCCGATTTGTCGGAAAGAGCGCCCCATTTGCCTGAGACACTTGTATGTTCGCCTTCAAGACCTCGATATGCAAGAAAATAAACAGGTGCTGCACCCTGACTTTTCATCGCAGAAAAATTTCGGTCGAGCTCTTTTTTCATTGAAGCCAGAACCGGATATTTGTCTTTTTCGTCTTCAAGACGGAAAGCGGAGACCGGTAAGCTTGTAATAGTAAGAACAATTAATAGAGCAAAAACTCTAAATATGTTCATGCAGCGGGTCTCCTAGAATTTCCTGGTAAAAGCGGCAACGGGGAAATGAAAGCTGAGATGCTCGAATTTAGGATGTTTATCCTGGTTTTCTGCCCAGTCGGCGTAAGAAGGAGGCGGATAGACCTGGTTTAACAAGTCTCGCACAGTATGTTTTACCATCAAAGGCTCGACCGTTTCACCATCCAGTAAAACCAATTTTGGTGTTTTAGTATTGATTGTCATAGACAAGCTATCCCAGGTAAGATTGTCATAATAAACAAATTTTTTGATGGCTTGGTCCGGATCTCTAAGAGAGTATGTATCGTAAATTCGATTGGGAGCATAATCAAGCAATGCCCCTGCCGGTTTCAAGCTTAATTGTAAAAGCAGTGGATAAGCCGGTCTTACTCGGTCGTTTAGAACAAGAACAGTGTCGCCCGGGCTAGTTCTTTGTTCTACAAATTCTGACAGATTGGAAAGATCACAACGTGGAGCCGAGCCTACATAATTTTGTCCTTTCAATGACAGCCGTTGAGATTTGCTTACAGGCAGATACTGTTTGTACAAAAAGAAAGAGCAGCCAATTAATGCAGTTAGACATAGTAATTGGGGAACGGGCAGTTTTTGAAAAAAAGGCACCAGACTAGTGGAAAGTGCGATTAATACAACCAGACAAAAAACAGCTCCAAAAACCATTGGCATAGCCTGGAAAGTAAACATTTGACCTTGAATTAAATATGTGGCAAATCCAAGCATAGAAAATACAAGAGAAGGAATAATCAATTTAGATTTGCCACTTAAAGCCAGTCCGGCTGTGATTGTAAGAG
>CAZEQP010000852.1:0-1906 GCA_964514345.1 uncultured Candidatus Obscuribacterales bacterium | reverse complement strand
TCAATTTGTCTACTGAATCAAGCTCTACTTTTGCAGCCAGGTGCATTGAAATTTCAGTCAATTCATCTTCAGTAAAACCTAGACGCTCTGCTGCTTTTTTCAATTTCCCGCGTTTGGTCAGATGACGTAAAATCATGCGTTCATTATAGGTGAGCCTGGTGATGTAACGTGGTAGAGACGCCGAAATCACGCCTTTTGAACCTCTTGAGACCATCAAAATAGTCATTCGCATCAACGCGGAACGGTCTGTTTTCAAAATATATCCGCAAGCTCCGGCCTCCAGCCAATCCTGTACATCTGCAACTTTGGCATTACTGGCATACATAATGACTTTGGCATTGGGCAGAGTGCACAACCTTTTTAAAAGGTCCTGCGTGGTAAGAAATCCTGGCAAGTGCAAATCCAGAAGTATGATTGTGGGCAAATATTGCTTTGCCATCTGCCAGGCTTCATCTGAAGTTGAGGCTTCTGCCACTACTTCTATCATTGAGCCTTCGGACAAATGGGCGACCGCCTCTTTGCGACCATCCACATCGTCATCTACGATCATCAGCCTGATCAAGTTTCTAAAAATCTCCCAGATGAGAGAACCAATCTAACTTAAAGAGTTAAACACTACAAGTGGCGCCCGATTTCGCGCATATGTCAAGCATATTTATAAGGACGCACACCGGTGCACATTGATCTGGCGATTCTTTGCTAAATGACAAGTAAGACATTCGAAACCGGAAAGCGAGGCGGCTTGAAATGAATATATTTGAGTATTTTAGGGATGATGATAAACGCATCAAAAACATGGCGGCTGAAATCGCTGAGCATTACGCTGATTGGCCGCAAGACAGGGTCTTTGAAAGTGTCAAAAGACTTATAGAGGCAGTTGAGAAACATATAAATAGGACCGAGTCTCTTCTTTTGAGCCATTTTAATGAGCATGACCCGCGGATGGATGCAGTTAAGGATAAATGGAAGCAGAAACGCACTGAAATTGAAGAACTAATTGACGGGCTAGTAATGGTTCACGTAGATGAACCCGGCTTTGAAGATACCTTAATTCGCTTGTCCAAGCTAATTGAAAATCTAGCTAGATTCGATAAAGAAGAACTTTATCCTTCTGTTTTCGAAAATTCATCCGAGTCGGAATTAACCCGCATAAGCAAAAGATTTGAAGCGGAAATTCAACGCTAAGGAGACAGAACAATGCAACATGAAATGCGTGAACCTGAAATTGACTTGCTTAATGTATTGCTCAAGGGCGAAATAAGCGCAGTCGAATCGTATGACGCGGCCATTCCTAAAGTGGGAGAATCATCTGTTGCCGATATTTTGCAACAGTGCCGCGACTCTCACTTATTCCGAGCAGAGTGCCTGAGAAATACTATTTCTCAAAGCGGTGGACGACCTGTCGAAGACACAGGCGCCTGGGGAAACTTTGCCAAAATGGTAACATCAGCAGCCGGAGGCGCCGGCGATAAAGCCATTATTTCCGCACTTGAAGAAGGTGAAGATATAGGATCAAATACTTATGAGTGGAAACTGCGAGACATGAAAGGTGAAAATCGCAAATTAATCAGAGACCAGCTATGGCCTAAACAGAAAGCCACTCACAAATTAATTTCCAAATTGGCGCAGGATGCTCTGGGAGGAATCTGGCCCCCAACTCCCAGCTCACATCTGGAAGCCTGAGAATATTGAAAACATAATAGTTAAACGAGTTCCTTTTATTTGGATATAATGTCTTTCAAAATAGAAGGAGCTCTTTTCATGATTAAGTTTTCTCCCAAAATTTCACTGACCGCGGTATCACTATTAACTTTGTTGGCTATGGGCTCGAATGTAGCCAAGGCAGAAAAGAAATTTGTCAACGCTAAAGAGCACACTCAAAAAACGATGGGTGCTCAAGCGGTAA
>CAZEQP010000851.1:0-1913 GCA_964514345.1 uncultured Candidatus Obscuribacterales bacterium | reverse complement strand
CTTTCAAAGAATTGAGACTCTGGCCTCAACTCAGTGAAAATGCCCGAGAATTGAACGTCCTTTCAAAATATGAAAGAGAAGTCAAAACAAGCTTACATTTAACCGACGACAATTTGAAACACCTGGAACCCGGAGACGTCCTCTATGGCTCACTTCCAGGTGGGCGCGACATAATGCTTGAAGTCGGCGAGAGAAAGGGCGGCAAAGTCTTAGTAACTTATTTCGGCAATCAAAGAGTGCCTGAAGTGGTCGATGATTTATTGGAAAGAATGTTCCCGGACGGCAGCAAGGAGTTCACTTACTGGTCTCCTCCGCATGCAAGAGACAACAATCTAGCCGAAACCATCAGGCTAATTGAAAATGGCGACATAAACTACAGTGCCAGAGACTTTCATCCTGATGAAATTCATGCCGACTATTCTCCGATTCACCGCTTGCAGACAGGATCAATAATTTCGACTAAACTGCCGGATGGAAACATTCAATACTTTGAAGTGGCCAATGCCAAAAAAGGTACACTTTCAGTTCGACACACTGAAAGTTTGACTGCCACTGAAAAGATTTCAGATGCGGTGGAAAAGGTTTTGCCTGCTCCGGCGCTCATTAGACAGGCCAGATTGTTTGATAATCTACTGGAGCGCCCGCCATCCTCCATTGTCATAGACTTCAGTGCCGGTGCTCAGACTCTGGCCAATTATATTGCAATGTCCGAGCGGGTCTCACAAAGAGTGGCACGAAGAGACATCAAATATATTCAAGACAAGAGAAAAATTCAAAACGGCGATTTCGTCTCAGGTAGAATCGGTCCTAAGAGCGAGACGAACAAAGAACTTTTCAGAACAGGTGTTTTCAATCGTGTGAATGACGAGAGAATAGAGATCACTTATTTTGATCCGCAACTAAACAGAGTCGTCACCACTTCACTTGAAGAAGCATTT
The DNA here is from genome assembly GCA_964514345.1 of uncultured Candidatus Obscuribacterales bacterium. Classification (GTDB taxonomy): domain Bacteria; phylum Cyanobacteriota; class Vampirovibrionia; order Obscuribacterales; family Obscuribacteraceae; genus Aved-18. Next base: position 975 of record CAZEQP010000851.1, on the reverse strand, counting down.
CCTTTTGAAAGCAAAACTCTTGGAACTGATGAGTTCAAGCACTGGCCGCAATCTCCTAAAGAACAGTTGCAGGCAATAAGAGCACAAATTGCAAACGCCGGATCACGTTTGCTCAATCCAAATCATCTGACAGAACAAGTCTTTCGCAACGGCTCCATTCTGGAGCTTGACATGGTCGACGGAAGCTCGAGAATAATAGAAATCACCAGTGCTGAAAAAGGCAGAGCTGCACTGTATCAAACTTCAACCAATAGTCAGGTCAAAACTGTCCCATTGACTCAGGCCGCTGCTTCTAACGCTAGCAATTTCCGTGCCTGGCAAAACCTTGATAATGTTCTGCCTGATTCTTTAAAAGGCCGCGAAGATGAATTTACGGCTCTGGATTATGACGCCGGTGTATTGAGAGCATTGACTCCCGGACAATATGTCGCAGGCATTTTGAAAGACGGAACAATCAGAGTGGCTCAAGTTTATGATGACTTCAAACAAAGAATAATGTTGCGTTATCAAAGTGAAGAAACCGGTCGCTTTGAATTTGGTGAATTCCAGAATATTTATCCGGAAGGAACTCACAATTTACGTTCATGGAAAGCAAGTGAACGCGACGCAGTGGATGCTTTGCTGATTAAAGAACAAAGAGTTACCGTAGATGAAGTTCAGGATGTTCGTCATGATGCGTGGCATGTGGACGGTTCTGTAAAAGCTGTTTCCACTTTCGGATCAAGAGCGATCGAGTGGATCAACGAAATGCAAAAACTGGGCTTTGATGCCCACAGATCTACAGACTGGTTACCTGTAAGCAACAATTTAGACGGATTGAGTGACTGGTTACTCACATACAGACATAAAGTTCTGGATCAAGTGGTCGTAGCTAAACCAGGTTTGACAGGATATGAAAGGGTTAGCGGCATTGATGCATTGAGTATAGTTGCTTCCAAATGGGACGAGCTTGGCTTGAGAGAAAAATGGAAACCG
>CAZEQP010000850.1:0-1922 GCA_964514345.1 uncultured Candidatus Obscuribacterales bacterium | reverse complement strand
CAGCACTGATTTGGCGTTCTGTCGGCTTATTGCATCAGTACCAGCTGATTCAGATAAAAATCTGACTTAAAAGGAGTAACAAAATGGTCAAAGCAATTCCTGAAGGTTTCCACTCTGTCACTCCCTACCTGGTAATCAAAGACCCTGTTGCATTAATCAAATTCGCTCAAGAAGTTTTTGACGCCAAAGTCATCGATGAAAACAAAGGTCCTGACGGCAAAATCATGCACGCCGAAATTCAAATCGGCGACTCAAAAATTATGCTTGGTGCCGCTTGCGATGAGTTCAAAGAAATGCCTTGCATGCTCTACATCTATGTAAAAGATGTGGATGAGACTTATTCAAAAGCACTGAAAGCAGGCGCTGAGAAAGTACAACCGGTGAAAGATCAGTTTTATGGAGATCGCTCAGGCGGTGTCAAAGACTCAAACGGAATGCAGTGGTGGATTTCCACACATGTAGAAGACGTAAGCAAAGAAGAAATGGCCAAGCGTATGGAACTGGCGATGGCTGTGAAGAAATAAATCTTTCTTTCCTGATGCTCAACGCTTTCCACGATATGCGACTGAAATTGCTGGCGCCCATGGGACAGCTGGCTCTGCCACGCGGATACTGGCACAACCCCGACAATTCCGACTGCAACCTGACTTTCGACGACGGACCATTTCCGGAAACTACACCGGCGCTTCTTGAGATGCTTTCACAGACAGGCATCAAAGCCACCTTTTTCTTCTGTGGACGCAACATCGAGCGCTATCCGGATCTGGTGGCAACGGCCGCCCGCGACGGGCACCAAATCGGCAACCACACACACAACCACTATCCTCTTCTGGGAATAAGCAATCGTAAATTCGAACAAGAGCTCGACTCCACAAATGAATTGATAAAAGATATTACTGGCCGCGCCACCAAGTTTTTTCGACCTCCTTACGCCGTTATCGACCAGAGCAAAGCTCGTATTGTTGCCGATCGCAACATGAGTCTGGTTTACTGGGGAGCCGTCGCCGAGGACTGGAACCCAATAGGTGCCCAAGAAGTCACCCGCCGCATCATGGCGCAAATCAGTCCGGGCTCTCTAATAGTTCTGCACGAGAGTAAACGCCTCGCCAGCCAATGCCTGGAATCCACCAGGATGATTCTTGAAAAAGCAACGTCTCGTGGTCTGTCTTTCGACACCATCATCAGTGCCTGAGCCAATTATTATTTTGATTCAAATCGCAGTCTTGAGCGCTGAAGTCATTACTTTAGGAAGAAAGGCGGCTGGAGTTACTTTGAAGTACTGTCCAAGTTTGACACAGTGTTCTTTTGTCAGCTCTCTTTTACCTGCAACTAATTCGCTCATTACACCTGATGAAACTCCCAGAACTTCTTGCATGTTCACCTGCTTAAGCCCGTGGTCTTTCATAAAGGACTGCAAAAGTTGGTGAGGCGGAATTTCTTCTATATGCAACGAGTGGTGCTTTTTCTCATATTTTTCAATCTGATCCAGCAAGACTTCCAGGTATTCTTTTTCATCACAAGCAATTGGTTCTTTTCTTAGCATCAAGCTTTGTGCAACCGAATGTGCTTTAACCAAGTGAGTATCATTCTTTATTGGCACCAGAGGAAAGCGCTCTATCAGGGTTCTATATTTTTTTGTCACCATTAGAACTTCTCCTTGTCGTACTCAGCGTGGGTCATGAGTTTCAGAATATAGATTCTCTTATTATCTATCCACACCATCGCCACCATTCTGAAGTTATTGCCGCCAATATTGAAAATGTATTTCTGACTTCCCAGGTGCTCTGCACTGTTGAAAGTTTTGTGTATATCAGAATTGTTATTCTATCGAGCTGCACTGGCTTTAGTTACCCAATCTTTAAGAGGCGTCTCGGCATCAGTATGTTTTTGAATAAACTGCTTTATTAGCCTGGAGTTTAAGA
>CAZEQP010000849.1:0-1924 GCA_964514345.1 uncultured Candidatus Obscuribacterales bacterium | reverse complement strand
ACAAAACCGACGCCAAGGCTTTGAGCGATAGCAGGAGCCAGAATAAATCCGCGGGCTTCGATTCCGGCAATAACATCCGGTTTGCATTTTTTAGAGTGGTTGGCAAGTGAATCAAGCACAAATTTTAAGGCGGTGCCGTCTTGCAATAAGGTGGTCAAGTCCTTGAAAACTATGCCCGGTTTTGGAAAATCTGGGACGTCGCGGATGATGCCTTTGAGCCATTTATCCTGGTCGGCATCAAGGGGTAAGTCTAGCTTGGTGAGGTTCAAGTGGCTGGTCTGAGTTGTCATATAAACTGCTCTCCTGGAGGCTGTCATCAGATTTGGGGCTGGAAAGAGCCACCCCGTTTTTAAGGAGATTCAATTGTATATCTTTTATGGAGCTTTCAGCGCACCAAGTTCTAAATTTACCGATTTCATTAAGACAGCTCTTGAGCTGGACATATTCAGGCAACTCTTCCATAGGGCAAGAGGCTTCTTCAAGCAAGTCCAGGAAGATGACGCCGTCTTCCACATACCAGTCGATTTTGTGGACCGATTTCAGAACTTTTAAACCAAGAGCCACAGCCAGTTTGCTTGAACCCATAAGGCAGGTGAGTAGCTCGCCTTCGATTTGTCCCTCACGCTTAGCTATGGCAAATTTGACCAGACCATAAAGTCTTTTCAAAAATGTTGAAGGCTGGTCGAAGTTGTTATTCGCCTCCGGAGTGCCTATCAAATAGATTTTTTCAGGATCTGCTTTTGCGATAATGTCCTGGAAAATTTCAAGAGTGGGCGGAAACTGCCAAATAATTAGATGCTTAGCCGACTTTATGGCATTGCGGTGAGCAAAAACATAAGGCTGCACAGCTTGAGCAGACTCGGCAAAAATAACCAGATCATTTTTGATAGTGATTTTTTCTGTCGCTTTAGCCAGGATGTCTGTTTTATTCTGGTGATTGCGCAAATCCTGCCAGACTTGTTTGCGGGCGCTGAAACGTGTTCCGGATTCAGTAGGGGCTTGTGACGGCTGCGTCACCTGAGCCGGCATTTCCACAGTTTTTGTATATTTAGCTTCTGCTTCAGCCTGACGTTCTTTCCAGTTTGAATGACGCCAGTCGTTAAGTAGAAGCTGGAGTCGTGTTTTGCCGTTGAAATGATTGATATCCGGAGTGAAAGCGATATCAATAGATTCTTCTATTTCAGGGAATCCTTTTTTGTCGCGCCCGTTCCACATGACACATTCAAATTCTTCGCCTGATTTTGGATCCAGGGCGTAAATCTTTATGTGCTTGCCGTCTTTACCCAGAGGCATGGCTTTCTGACACATCAATTCTTTCATGCAGAATACAGGCTTCTTATTGTCTATGCCAAATGGTGCCAGCATCTCCAGTTTGCCTGCCAGATCAAGATCGCATTGATCGGGGGTAATTGTCAGATCTATTTCGATTTGTTTGGACAAAATGACGCCTGCAAGTAATTTGTTGCAGGTGGAAAAAAGTGCTTTGCAAAACTCGGGACCTTTGTCTTCTTCCAGACTGAATCCGGCAGCCATTTTATGACCGCCCCAGCGGCTCAAGAAATGTTCGTTGGTTTTGAGCACTTGATAAAGGTCGACCCCGTCGATTGAGCGGGCTGAGCCGCGAATGACCTTCTCGTCTTCTTCGTGCTGGGCTATGAAAACCGGACGCTGATATTTTTCGACCAGTCTTGAGGCTACTATGCCGATGACGCCGTGATGCCAGTTTTTGTCATAAATAGCAAGACATTTGTTTTCGAGCAATGAAGGGTTCTGAGCCAGACGTGTTTCCACTTCCATAAAAACTTGTTCGCAGATTTCCTGACGCCTTGTGTTTTCCATCTGCAATTCTTGCGAAAGCGATTCTGCCACTTCTTCGCTTTGCGTGGTCATCAATTCCACCGCTTTATTGGCGTCTGAAAGTCTG
>CAZEQP010000848.1:0-1930 GCA_964514345.1 uncultured Candidatus Obscuribacterales bacterium | reverse complement strand
TGGATTGTTTCTGGATTAAAGACGGTAAAAAAATCTCTTATTGTGGATTTTCCCAACTTCACGGTAATGAAGAAACAAAATCTGTTGATATAAATCTTGAAATACTGGCTAAAAATAACTGCGCAACTCCAACAGGTTCGCCTGCAATTGAGATGACACCAATTGTGGTGAAAAGTGAAACTGCGCTTCCTCGTTTTGGATATCTTGACTCTGATGGAAAGTCTCTTATACCAAATGATTATTTCTCAATAACAGAAAGTAAATGCGGCACAATTATAGCTGGCGAGTTCGATATCAAAAATCCAAAAATTTCTCCAGCTTCGGTGAAGCTTTTCAGCAAAGATGGAAGCTCTATAAAATTTGATCTTTCAGATGACTACGTTGCAACTGGCATAGAAAAAGATCTTATTTTAATTCAGAAAAATCCAAAAAAGTTTCCTGAAATGGCTGGTGTGAAGTTGTTTGGTCTTTGTAATCTCAAAGGAGAGGTAATTCTTGAGCCAAAGTTTGTGTCAATATGGAATGGAGGTTTCGATTATCTAGTCACCAACGATAGTGACGGTATGACTTCAACTTATGATTATTCAGGTAAAAAATTGGCGGATATCGGTAAATCGCTCTATTTTATTCAAGAGAGTGTTGATCCAGCGAATAAAAACATACTGACTTTTCAGATGTCTGGTATGGGCCAATATAAAAGGGTGTATTACGACATTTACGGAAAAGAGTTGAAAGCACCTCCGCAATCAGAAAATAGTTTCCTAAACAATGCATTTCCTGTCAGTCATTACGGCAAAGTGGGCTTTCTTCAGTCCGGGCGTCTGGTGATGGAAAATGACAATTTATTTGCCAAACCAGGTAAAAATGGTTTACACCCCATCATGGACAAAAACATGAAATGGGGAGTAATCGACAAAACTAGTAATTATGTCATTCCTTCTACATATGAAAAAATAGTGCAAATTGCAGATGAACTATTTGCGGCGAGCACTGTAGTTGGTATCGGAAATAAAGTGAAGTGGCAATTACTGGATTCAACAGGAAAGGTGAAGCTGACCTTCCCTGACAGTACTAATTCTGTAGGGCGAATCTCAGAAAATTTGATTCCATACTGGATAAAAGTCAGGGAAGAACCTGAATTTGATGATTCAAAATATAGAGCTGGTTTTATCTCAACGGATGGTAAAGTTGTGATTGAGCCGAAGTTTTTTGAAGTTGAACCATTTAAAGATGGAAAAGCTGTAGTTACAGTTGATTATCAAAAAGGTCAGAAAAAAGTTGGTGTGATAGATAAGTCCGGCGCTTTCGTTTTAAAACCGGATTACTCAGATATCAAAATTGCCGGGTCTGGTAATTTCATTGCGGCTAAATTGCCCGAATATCATTTTAGTACTGCCGACTGGAAATCGAGAACCCCAGGGCATAGAACTGAGCGAGCTGAGGATATTTCTGCCTTATTGCGAGATTATGATCTTATCGGAATGGAGAAGAAGAAGTTATTTGACCTTCTCGGAACGCCGGGCGATAAGACGTTTGAAGAATTAAAAGATAAAAAAGAAGTGTCGTACACCACGACTCAGACAGGATGTGTTAACGAGCATATCTGGATTGTGTTTGAATTTGAAAACGATAAAGTAAAACGATGGGCTTTTGTTCAAGGGGTTTTCCATAATGAGAAATGGAAACCCAAATGGATTGAAGACAACGTTGTTTACAGTGCCATAAATGAAGACGAGAACAGAAAGCTGGGCGATCCAGATGATGGTCCTATAGCTTACCCAAAATATCCCAAATAGGTTTGACTTTGACAATCAAGCTCTAGTTCTCAGACGTTGACCGATGTCTGTAAAAATGTTTCTGGCTTGATCCATTGGAAAATTGACCTGCACCAATAAATTGTTCCACGTCAAGCAGACAATTCCTCTGATTT
>CAZEQP010000847.1:0-1944 GCA_964514345.1 uncultured Candidatus Obscuribacterales bacterium | reverse complement strand
CCGGCAGAGAATCCGGCGCCAATTGAGGCAAACAGGACCAGGTCGCCTTTTTTCAAGCGTCCGTTTTTCAAAGCGGTGTCCATAGCAAGAGGCAATGTTCCGGCAGTGGTGTTGCCGTATTCGCCGATATTGACTATGACCTTTTCCATCGGCATTTTCATACGATCAACAGCAGAAGTGATGATTCTCAAGTTTGCCTGGTGGGGAATGAATACGTCGACATCAGCCCCTGTATAACCGTTGCGCTCAAGAATCTGCACGCACAATTCGGGCATTTTTCTGGTGGCATATTTGAATACCACTTTGCCGTCTTGTTTTACATAGTGCTGTTTGGCATCTACTGTATCCTTGCTGGCGGGCAGTTTGCTGCCACCTGCAGGCAGACACAAAGAGTCTCCGCCTGTGCCGTCCACTTCAAAAATAAAGTCGATCAAGCCTATATCTTTAAGTTCATTTGTGTCTTTTTCGTCGCTGGGCTGCAGCAATACAGCGCCGCCGCCGTCACCGAAAATTATGCAGGTCTGCCTATCTGTGAAATCAATAATGGATGACATCACATCAAGACCAATGACCAGTACATTTTTATGCGCGCCGCTTTTGATGAATTCACCGCCCACTTGCAGGGCGTAGATGAAACCGCAACAGGCTATGGACATATCAAAGCCCCAGGCTTTGGTGCAACCCAGACGTTTTTGCACCAGACAGGCGGTGGCAGGCAGAAGCATGTCGGGGGTTATAGTGGCGACTATTATCAAATCGAGGTCGTCAGCCTTAACATTGGCGTTTTCCAGACATTTTTGGGCAGCTTCGACACAAAGGTCGGAAGTTGTCACACCTTTTTCGGCGATGTGGCGCTGGTGGATGCCTGTGCGTTCGACAATCCAGTCGTTGGATGTATCGATCATTTTTTCCAAATCGAAATTGGTCAGGACTTTGGGAGGGACGACGCCTCCAACACTAACTATTTTGGCTCTTGGCACGACAAACTCCGATTTGGTCAGAAAATACTTTTCAAACCATTAGATACTAATATTTGTTTCCCGTTTACAACCTGGTAAAAGGGCGCCGGTTAACATTACTTTTGATTGAAGCCAGTTAAGAAATGGACTTGTTAAGCAATTCTAATAGCTTATTCTTCCGGTTTGGGACTGCTGTCGCCATCGCCTGATTCTGAAATGGGATTTTTGGCCAGATACTCTTCCACTTGTTTTGAAACTATGGGGATTTTGGCTTTCTTTCCAGCTTTGGTGGTGAATCCCAGACGAATGGAGCCTATGCCATAGCCTACAGAAATCATTATTTGAAGGATTAGAAAAAGAATTGCGATTATGGGTCCGACAAAGGGGATCAGGTTAATAATCTCTTTGATGGTGCCGAGTACGACACAAACTAAAAGCCAGATTCCCCAGGTGACAAAACTCTGAACACAGTTGAAGCGCAAGAACTCGTTGGTTTTAGCTTCTTTTTGCATCCAGAAATAAGAGAAAATCGGCACAAAAGGAAAGTAACAGAGGGCACCGGCATATTCATACGTGATATTGAATTTTTCGGTGCGGCTTTCAAAATCTTTGAGAAACAGCTCTTCGCCTTTCTTCTTTTTTGGAGCTGGTTTGCTTTCACTTTCGGACATTTTAGCTTCCTTGTGGCGACTGTTTCGGGCAGTCAAAATATAGCACTTTGCTCTATACTCTGTACTGAATCATGCAAGCTAAAATCCGGCAAAAATATAGCTCAATTATCGCCTGTCTGGCCTTTTGTTTTGGCTTGCAGCTGATGTCTTGCCCGGTCTTTGCCGGTATGGAAGACGCTTTGAAAGCCTATAACAAGGGACAGTTCAACAAAGCAAGTGAAGCGTTTCAAAAAATTGTCGATGTACACCCGGACAATTTTCAGGCTCATTGTTACCTGGCGGGCAGCCTTTATCATTGCGGCAGAACAAATGAA
>CAZEQP010000846.1:0-1945 GCA_964514345.1 uncultured Candidatus Obscuribacterales bacterium | reverse complement strand
AGTCCTTTTTCCAATAAGATTTGACATTTTTCTCAGCCCGAAAGCCCGGCAGGTGTTAAAATTCCTTCTTTGCTTGCCTTGGTCAAAAAGGTGAGCCGTCCGGAATAATAGCCCGGGAGTTATCGGACGTTTTTATTTTCAAGGGCGCAAACAAGAATCAGAGAAGGCAAAAATTATGGCAAAACGTTGTGATGTCTGCGAGAAGGGACCGACTACCGGTTATAACTACACCTTCCTTCGTTCGCACTTTAACCCCCATAACAAAAGACGCTGGCTCCCCAACCTGCAATCAGTGAAGTGCCGCGTCGGTAATGCGACCAAACGCATGAAAGTCTGCACCTCCTGCCTCAAAGCAGGCAAAGTAGCCCGCGCAGTCTAAAATTCGAAAAGCTGAATTTACTTAGCTCCACCAGCTAAATCCAGCAATCTTTCTTTTCCTATGTGATAGAACTCGTTGCAATAATGACAACGACCTTCAGCCTGGCCGTCTTCTTCAGCCATGGATAAAATTTCTTTAGCGGGTAAAATCTTCAAAGCCTCTGTAAATCGGTCTTTTGAACATTTACAGGCAAACTGGACCGGTTTTTCTTCAGTAAGCATGAGCACGTCAAATCCGGTCAATATTCTTTTGAGAATACTTTCCAGGTCCATGCCCCTTCGCATTAGAAAAGTAAAAGTGCCGAAAGTCGTAATGTTGTTTTCAATCTGACAGATAGTCTCTTCTGTATGGTCGGGCAAAAGTCTAATGATTAAGCCGCCTGCAGCCTCCACCCCATTTTTGGTTATATGGGCGCCGACCACCACGATTGAGCCGGCCTGGTCGGAATAAACAAGATATCGATTTATATCCTCGCCCACTTCACCTGAGGCAAGTTCAACCGTGGAGACATAGCAGCGACCGGTCCCGTTATCCAGGGTCACCTGCAAATAACCGTTTTTACCTATTGCCGCCCCAACATCAAAATTCCCCAGGGAGTTTAAGGGCAACTCGACCTGGGGATTTTCTACATAACCTCTAGCGTTTCCATTGGGTGAAGCGTCGACGAAGAGCTTACCCAGAGGACCGTTGCCGTTGAACTTTAGCGCTACCTGTCCTTCACGGCAAAGAACAGGCGCAAGTAGTACGCCCGCTGTAAGTGCTCTACCCAGAGCGGCTGAAGCTGTGTATGAAAGTCCATGTCTTTTTCTGGCGTCTTCGACAAGATTGGTCGTAGTCGCAATCACGGCCAGGATCTTCCCATCGGAAGTCATTGCTTTGAGAATTCCATCTTTCATTTGGATGCCTCGCAATAAAGCCTTCTTCAATAATTTTAACAGTTGTTAAGATTTTGACAACAGGTCCAGGTCGGCTTTCACTAGCTATTTAGCAGATTCGGCGCAAAATACTCTTGGCAGTCCATTGAGATCCTTTTGGATATAACCCTCAACCCATCCGCATTTCGCAAAAACATCCGGAACACTGTCGGCTTGATAGTCGCCTATTTCCACAGCGGCAAAACGAGTCAAACTCCGCCCTCTGGCTGCGATCTCTTCATAAAAGGAGATGCCCTCTTCTCCCTTTCCGAATAATGCTTCGTGCGGTTCGAATTTGATAATCTCAGGCGCCAGCTCAGATTTATGAGTCACGGGTATATATGGCGGGTTGGAAATAATCAGATCAAAATTTTGATTTTTAGTCTGACCCAGGTCCCACCAGGAAGCACTGCGCTCTAATTCAAGGCGTTCTTTTACTTGAAACATTTCAGCATTTCGAGCCGAGCATTCAAGCGCTCTATCTGAAACATCGGTGGCAATCACGTTTAAGTGAGGAAACTCAGCCAAAAGGCTTACGCTGATTGCACCGCTTCCGATACCAATTTCTAGCACAGAGCCTGATTCCAACTTGTTATTTCGGATTAGTTCAAAAGCTGTCACCACAAGGGTTTCAGTATCCACTCTGGGAATG
>CAZEQP010000845.1:0-1945 GCA_964514345.1 uncultured Candidatus Obscuribacterales bacterium | reverse complement strand
AAACCGGCGCTAACCCTACTAGCGATGAAGAATCGTTTGAACTGAGCTCATGATATGCTCTTTATAAGTGACAAATCCATAGCCAAGAGCGCCTAACAAAATTAGAAATATAAGCATGCGAGCAAAGCTCCAGGCGCCGGCATTATATTGTCTCGATTTGCTCTTTTCTCTTTTCAGAATAAGAGTCTGTTCGCCCTGTTGTTCCACGTCTTTAGGTCGCAGTGTTTCTGATACTGCCTCACTTTCTTGAGGATCTATCAAGCCTGAGGGATCGTCAGGCAAATTAGGCATAAGCGCCAGGAGTTTGTCTGTTTTTATCCACAAAGACTGATTCAGTTCAGTCACTCTTTTGCGCATGGGATCTAGAACGGCGTAATTACCGTCTTGAATTTTCACCAGGCGGCGAATGGCTGCCCAACCGGTTTCTCCAGATGGATTGACCTTGGCTCCGAGGATATATCCGCCTTGAGAAAAGGCGATGCGTCCTTGAACATCAGAAGAGGAATCGTTTATCCGAAGAATAGGAGTCTTAATCGAAGGGATTTCGGAGCAAGTCCTCAGGATATCCGTAATGGTCTCTTCTTTTGTTATTTTTCCTTCGACAATTACGTCCACATCAACCTCGTCAGCTTGTTTGGAAAAAACTCTAGTAGTAATGAAATACCCAGGTGATATGGCTTCTAAATTTATCTGCCTTAACTCGAATAATTGATCATCCCAGGAAACTAAGCATTATAGGGTAAAATCATCGCTTATGAAAAAGCGCATCATGTGTGTATTTGGAACTCGTCCGGAAGCGGTGAAACTGGCACCGGTTGTGCATGCTCTTGAAAAATCAAACAAACTAGAGCCTGTGGTGGTTAGCACGGCGCAGCACAGAGAAATGCTCGACCAGATGATGCAGTGGTTCAAGCTCAAACCGGAACACGACCTGGATGTCATGCGCCACGGGCAGAGTCTGGCCGGGATTACAGCCAGGGTTCTTGAAGGAATGGACAGTCTTCTGGAAAAAGCCAAGCCTGAACTTTTGCTGGTTCAAGGAGATACGATAACTGTGATGGCTGCGGCTCTGGCTGCCTTTTATCACAAGATTCCTGTAGGTCATGTTGAAGCCGGTTTGAGAACCGATAACCGCTACAATCCTTTTCCTGAAGAGATGTCCAGGCGCCAGGTGAGTCAAATTGCTACTTTGCATTTTGCTCCCACAAAATTGGCTGTGGAAAATCTCAAACGTTCCGGCATAACTGAAAATGTCTACATGACAGGCAACACCGTCATTGACGCTTTGCTTGATACGGCAAACAGGCTCAATGGAACCAAAGTTGAAGCGCAAATTTTTGGTAATACTGATTTTGAAAAATACAAAGTGTTATTAGTTACCGCCCACCGACGAGAGAACTGGGGTGAGGGAATGGACGGCATTGCCGGAGCTTTGCGTGAAATTGTGGATGCATATCCACAAATTCAAGTGTTGTATCCCATTCACAAGAATCCGATTGTGCGCCAATCAATCGAACCTATTTTTGCCAATCACGAAAGGCTGGTGCTGATTGAACCTCTTGATTATGTCCCTTTTGTTTACGCCATGCAGAAAAGCTTTTTTGTTTTGACAGACTCTGGCGGCATCCAGGAAGAGGCACCGTCTCTGGGCAAACCGGTTCTTGTCATGCGCACGACAACAGAGCGTCCCGAAGCCATGGAGGCTGGCGCGGCAAAACTTGTCGGAATCGAAAAACAAGGAATAGTGCAGGCGGCAAAAGAACTGCTGGATAATCCTGATGAGTATTCCAAGATGTCGCGGGCTGTCAATCCTTTCGGTGACGGCAAAGCCTCTGACCGAATTGTCTCTGCTATAGAAGAATATTTTTCTTAGATATAGAGCCAAAAGTCAATCATTAGTTGTTTTGGCGCTATGATATTGAACTTTGTCACAATCACGGAGTTT
>CAZEQP010000844.1:0-1947 GCA_964514345.1 uncultured Candidatus Obscuribacterales bacterium | reverse complement strand
TTGGTTCTGACAGGCTCCCTTGATGTACCTACTCTGCAAGCCAGTTTGCGCTGCTACCAGATGATCAGTAAAGGCTGGCTCACACCGGACGACGGCATTGCCGCTCTGGATTATTGCTTGCATCACAATCCCACCGCTCCCATTCCATTTGAACAAGCCCTGCGCGAGTTACAATGGAACCCGGACAAAGGACTTTCACTCAAAGGTGAAGCACCGGAAGTGCCACCAAAAGTACTTGTACGCGCCGGCGCCGCCAATGCCGAAGCCGCTCTTGAATCGCAATCGGCAACCAGTGCCATGGCATTTACTCCCGGCACAAAAGAACCTCCAAGCACTCCGCCACCACCGGAAGAGAAACCAAAAGCAAAAGAACCTGAACCGGAGCCTGAGCCCAAGCCAGAACCCAAACCAGAGCCGGTGGCGGAAAAAGTCGAACCTAAAGTCGAAGCCAAACCGGAACCAAAACCTGAACCAGAGCCAGAACCAAAACCCGAGCCCAAAGCAGAAACTAAACCGGAACCCAAGCCTGAATCTAAACCTGAGTCTAAAATAGACCAGGAAAACAGCGCCGGCGGCTTGAAAGCCCTTTTATTTGGTCTTGATGAAGCAGACAACAGCGAACAACTGCCTGAAATTATCGAGAAAGAAAGAAAATCCAGCGGAAGACTAGCTTCACTTGTTTCAAAACCGGCTGCTGTCGAGCCAGAACCGGCAAAAGCAGAAGAAAAGAAAGTAGAACCACCAGCCCCAGAAAAGAAAGAAGAGGCTCCAGTTGCCGATTCAACTCATACATCCGAAATTGAAACCAAACTGGATCTAGCAGCCGGCGCCAAACCCAACAACGCCGAAAATGAAGAATTAGAAGATCTTTCAGGCATGTCTGCCGAAGACTTGCTTTCAAAAATTCTCAAAGGTGGAGAAGAACCGCCAACACCTGCCGCTATGGGACACGGCAATAAAAAACGCGGTGGTCGTTTTTCTGAGACCATTTTGCCTGAAGCAGCCAAAGCTCGACAGTTAGCAGCGCTCATCAGCAAAGAATCAGCACAAGCAGCCGAAAAATTCGACAAAGGCGGCGAAGACTCAGATGCTCTGGGAACAGCCTTCCTGCGCCTGGCTGAGCGACATTTCGAGCAAGGCAATTACAAAGACGCCCAGGTCATTTATGAGCGTGTTCTGGTGCACAAATTGAATGATATGGGACCGGAAAGTCCCGAGCTGGTCGAAGACTACAATAATCTGGCGCTGGTCCTATCTGTGCAGGGACTATTCGATAAAGCCGAGCCTTTTATGCGCCGGGCTGTAAGTTTGTACGAAGCTTCACCAAAAGTGGAGCCCTTGCCCCTGGCCGACTATTTGCACTCGCTTGGCACTGTTTATTTCAAATTGAGCAAATTGCAAGAAGCCGAAGAAGTTTACCGCCGCGTGCTCGAGTTGCGCCGCGAAAATCTTTCAGATACCCACCAGGATATCGGACGCACCCTGGTCGATTATGCCAAAGTCGTAAAACAGCTCGGACAAACCGAAAAAGCCGAAGCTATATATAAGAAGGCGCAAGAAATTCTAAAGGCTCCTCAGCCCTAACAAATATTCGCTTCGGATAGCAAAGACATGCTACTGGTATTACTAGTGGTTATCCTTTTGATTATGCAGATGCTAAGTGATAGATGCGACTTGACATAAATTCAATTTATCTGCATGCTCTAAATAGAGGTTGTGGAGATTTTAAGTGAACGAAGCGTTTGACCTACTAACTTTCCAGAAAAAGGCTCGCGAAACTTGCGATCCCAAAAAGCTCTTTGAGCTCTGGGAAGATGTTTGTCGACGTTATGATCGCCGCGAAATAGGCATGTACGAATTGGATGAAATGAAGGAATCGATTCTTCCCAATTTGAAAGCGCTCACACAACTAAAACAATGCATCAATGATATCGAAGACATCGACAT
>CAZEQP010000843.1:0-1950 GCA_964514345.1 uncultured Candidatus Obscuribacterales bacterium | reverse complement strand
TTTCATCGATCATTTTTTGCGAGGTCATGACACCGGTAAATAAAATAGGTCCCATCGCATCGGCATAGGAGAATGCGACTGTTCAGCCCTGAGCTTCCACTTGTGAAACATTGGGCTCAAGAGTCTGAGCGATGTCGGCGCGGTTATTTTTCAAGGTGGCAAGTTCAGTTCCAAATGGAACCTGGACTATTTTTGTGTCTTTGCCCACCGTCAAGAGACCGCGTTTAGCAAGCTCTTCTTGCATCACAAAAGAAGTATTTGGTTTTGGGAAAGTTGCCACTGCCAGATTTTTAAAACCAGCGGGATCTTTGAAAGGTTTTATTTTCTTGTCGAATGTGACACCCCAGAGTGCGGCTCTATGCACAGCAGCTGCCACCACTTTTCCTTGCCAACCCTCTTCGTGGGGGATGGCGACGAAAGCGGGGTCGCCCTGGGCGAAGTCTACTTTGCCGCTGGTTAATGCTGAAAATGTCTGGGCGTCGCCGCCGCCTGTTTCTATTTTTACATCAAGACCCTCTTTTTCGAAAAAGCCGCCGTCTTTGGCGACGTACAATCCTATATATAGAAGATTCTCGAATGCCTGGTTGATTTTTATTTTGGTGAGCGCGCTTTGCGCGTTATTGTTTGCTATTTTGCCGGCAGTATTGGTGTTTTGTTCTTTCAAACCTTGCGAGCAGCCCCATATCGCAGCCAGGCATCCAATAGCCAGAAATAACAAGCAAAGCGTTTTCTTCATAGATAACGTGCCACCATATGTTTGAGGGGGATTTCCAATTTTGATACCAGAGTTGTAAGAGTTAGAGCGATGATCATAAGGCAGGTGATGCCTGTAAATACAAGCGATATGTCAAACAGTCCGCTTGCCACCATAATAAGATGACCCAGCCCATGTTCGGATGAGATGAACTCACCGATGAAAGCGCCGAGCAATGCCATGCCCACATTCATTTTGAAAGCGGAGATTACCCAGACTATGGCAGAAGGTGCAATCACTTTTTTGAAAATCTGATTTCTGGTGGCGCGAAATGTTTGCATCAGTTCTACGTATTCGCGCGGAACTTGAGTGGCTCCGGTATATGCCTGAAAGAGTGCGAGAAAGACTGT
The DNA here is from genome assembly GCA_964514345.1 of uncultured Candidatus Obscuribacterales bacterium. Taxonomy (GTDB): domain Bacteria; phylum Cyanobacteriota; class Vampirovibrionia; order Obscuribacterales; family Obscuribacteraceae; genus Aved-18. Next base: position 846 of record CAZEQP010000843.1, on the reverse strand, counting down.
TGAAAACGTGGCGATCATAATTTTCGACCACATCCCTGTTCCAAACCAGATAATAAAAAGTGGTGCCAGGGCAAACACAGGTGCGGCACTCAAAGCGATTATGTAGGGTCGGGCGATATCCGCCGCCATTTTTGAATACCAGAAACTCAGTCCGACCAGTATGCCAAGAAAATTGCCCAGGATAAATCCGCCGATTGCCTCACCCAGAGTGTAAGCGATATCTAGAGGCAAGCTACCTTCTGATGTTTTTGTCACCAGGTATGTGAAAATCTTTGACGGTAAGCCGAAATAGAAAACGAGCTGTTTGTCGTGTCTAACTGAGTATTCCCAGAACAACAAGAATAGTGTCAGTGGCATCAATTGCAAAATTAGGAGTTTGAAGATTTTCATTGTTTCTTCTTACTTATCTAAATATTTGAGTTCGTCCCAGATTTCTTGAAAATACTGGCGAAAGGCTGGTGATAATCTTGCTTCCACTGGGTCTTTTCCGAGCATTCCCAAAGCTATTTTGAATTCTCTTTTGATGCGGGTCGGCTTTTCGGAAAATATTATTACTCTGTCTGAAAGTGCGATGGCGTCTTCAATGTCGTGAGTCACCAGAATAATGGTGGCGTTATTCTTTTCTTGAAACTCGAGCAATTGTCTTTGCACTTTCAGTTTGATATCAAAATCAAGATTTGAGAAAGGCTCGTCCAAAAGAAGCACCGATGGTGATGGCGCCATTGTTCTAATCAGTGCGGCGCGTTGTTTCATTCCACCTGAGGCAGCGTCGGGAAAAATGTCCTGACTTTTGTCCAGACCGAAAGATTGAAAATAATTGTCGATGAGCGGCTTGAAGCTGTCGCG
>CAZEQP010000842.1:0-1951 GCA_964514345.1 uncultured Candidatus Obscuribacterales bacterium | reverse complement strand
ACCACATGCCGATTTGTTTGCCACCGCGGCGGACTTCATATACGGTGACATCAGGATGCACAACAGGCAGTCCTTCGACTTTCACCATCTCGACACCGAAGACTTGATTGGCAGCCCAGAACATGCCTTCCAGAATTTTATCCAGCTGCAAATATTCTTTCACCACGTTTTGATCTATATCATATTTTGCATTGCGCACTTTCTCAGCGTAGAAACGATAATCCCATGGTTCTATTTTTATTTTGGCGCCTTCTTTGTCTGCGATTTCCTGCATGTCGGCAACTTCTTCTTTCACTCTGTCTGTGGCCGCTTTCCACACGCGCAACATCAATTCCATGGCTTTATCAGGAGTTCTTGCCATATTGTTGTCCAGAATCCAGTGAGCATGTGTGGGGAAGCCCAGGATTTTAGCCCGCTCTGCCCGCAATTTTAAAATTTCTGTGATGGTGGCTTCGTTATTGTGCTCGTTTTTGTTGTCACCACGGCTGGTCCACATGCGCCAGCCCTTTTCACGCAAATCGCGTCTGGTCGAGAAAGTCAAGAAAGGATCCATGGCTGAGCGAGTGTTGGCGATGGACCACTTTCCTTTTTTGCCTTTGGATTCTGCCGTGGATGCAGCTGATGCGATGAAGCTCTCAGGCAGACCTTCGAGATCTTTTTCAGAATCTAAATCAAGAGTGTAGTTCTCTTCGTCGGCTAGTTGATTCTGACTGAATTTGGTGAACAATCCTGCCAGCTTTTCATTGATCTGACGCAAGCGCTCTTTTTTCTTTTCATCAAGACCGGCTCCCTGACGGGTGAATTGCTTGTAATAGACTTCGACCAGTCGTTTTTGTTCAGGTGTCAGATTCGAATTTTCGCGGGCTTCATACACAACTTTAATGCGCTGAAACAAAGGATCGTTTTGAATAATTTCGTCGTCGAATTTAGCCAGGATCGGTCGCATCTCAGACTCAATCGCCTGCATTTTTTTATCGTTCATTGTGGATGTGTAGATATCAAAAAAGCGGATTGAATTATTGAGAGGACGTCCGGCGTCTTCAAGAGGCACAAATGTGTTGGCGAAATCAGCTTTGTCGCTTGTGCCTACAATAGCTTTTATTTCGTCCCGCTTGAGATCCATGCCTTTCATCATGGCTGATTTCAGGTCTACGGTCTTGGCAAGATCAAAGCGCGGATAACCGTTGTGCTCACCGGTCCACTGGTCAAGGAGGGGCCCCAGAGAAGATTCGACCGCAAGCGACTGTCTCATACTCATGATAAATGCCTCCCCAAGTGCAGCTAGATAAATGGCGCCTTTTAGAAAAGTTCTTCTCTTCATTAAATTCAACCCTCGAAATCATGGACCAACTGTGAAAAAAGAGCGGTTATACGGACGAATTCGTCGAGCGATATTGTATCCGTTTTCGGATGGAAAAATGTTACTCTATAATGTTGTCATACTTACTTTTCGGCATCCCTATGAACCGTTTGTACAAAATTGCGATAGCTGTAGTAGTTTGCTGGCTTTCCTTCAGTCCGGCTTATGCTAATCCGGAACACGATATGCAATTGTGGGCACCGGTTACTTTTGACAGACGCATCTATCGAGATTTTCGCGGTTATTTGGAAATCAATCCACGAATTGGTGACAACGTCTCTAGAATGAGTCAACTACTGATTCGTCCTGCTGTTCAATACAGATTTAATGAGCACTTTTCTGCTTTTGCCGGTTATGCCTGGATAGCGACATTTCAGAACAATCAAGTCTTGCATGAAAACAGGCTGTGGGAACAAGTACTGTTGGAGCACGATATCAAAAAACTTTCTATATTGAATCGAACAAGGCTTGAACAAAGGATGTTTCCCCATCTGTCCGGCACAAGCAACCGGCTCAGACATATGCTTAAGTTAGAATATGACTTAAACGATAGAATTTATCTGGTGGGATCAGACGAGTTGTTCGTCAATC
>CAZEQP010000841.1:0-1953 GCA_964514345.1 uncultured Candidatus Obscuribacterales bacterium | reverse complement strand
TCCCACATTCTGGCTCGGTTTTATTTTGTGCTTTGTCGGTGTGGTTATGGGAATGAATTTCAGTGATATTTCATTCAACACTATGGGGCTGGTTATGATTTTTGGCGCTGTCATAAGCTCAACTTGTTACCGTGTACAAATGGAATCGACTACAGCTGAGTTTTCTCCGGCGCTTGTATCTACTTATACCTTTTTGATCATGGGTATTTTGACTCTCATATTCATCACTCCTTTTGTAGGCGGCATTCCGCAAAAAGCCAGCTGGGGGATAGGGGGCTGGATTGGACTGGCCGCAGCCGCCGCCAATGTGGCTTTTTTGTATGCTTTGAATCTTGTAGGCTCAACACGCATTTCTCTTCTGAATATGCTGCAGCGTCCTGCAATGGTACTGGCGGCTGCCGTTGTGTTGCGTGAACCTTTGACCTGGCAAACAGGTCTTGGAATAGTGCTTGCCACCATTGGAATTCAGCTGGCTAAAGTGACTAAACGGACTCATCCACAAATGGCTGCCACCGATTCTGTAACCGTGGCTGGTGAGACAGAAATTGAAGAGGTTGCCAACAATCAGGAATCCAGCCCGAAAACCTGATATTTAAATCCATCCCAAAAAAAGAACCCTCCAGGGGGTACAATTGAAACATGCCAAAAGGTTTCAGCAAGCAAGAATTAATCGAAGCGGCCAAAACACCTCCTGTGATCGTGGCAATTGTCACTTTTCCTCTGGGAGTGGCATCAAATTTTTTCAGTAATGAAGTCAGAGCCTGGATATTGATTACCATTACTGCGGCATTTCTTGCCATTGCAATTTTTTCAAAGTCACAGGCAAACAAAGTCTTATCAGGTGTTTTTGCTGTTATCTGGGGCGCAGCCACTGGACTTATCGTTGTTTTGCAGGCAAAAGGCTTATTATGAGTAAGACCGTGCATCATTTAAAAATGGAGCACGATTTAAAGCTGCCTCAAGAATTTCAAATTGATGTGCGCTATCCTTCCGGGCTGGTTCAATTTTATCTTGAACGCTTCACCGAAGAAGGGGATCTGGTACTTGATCCTTTTATGGGTTTCGGGACCACACTTATGACGGCCCAAAAATTGAAGCGACGAGCCGTTGGTATTGAGTATGATGCCGACCGCTGCAACTATGTTAAAACACTTTTGCAAGAACCGGATGCGGTGCGTCAGGGTGATTCGCGTCGAATAAAAGAAATGAATCTTCCTGTTGTAGATTTTTGTATGACTTCGCCGCCTTATATGGGAAAAGCCCACAGTGAAAATCCATTTACTGCGTATTCAACAAATGATGGAGCGTATGATCAATATCTGAACGATTTGAAAAATATTTTTTCTCAGATAAATCAACTTATGAATCCGGGCGGTCATATTGTTGTTGAAGTATCCAATTTGAAACATGAAGACGGAAGTCTGACCACTTTAGCCTGGGATACGGGGCGCGAGCTTTCAAAAGTGCTTTCATTCAAAGGTGAAGAGATTATTTGCTGGGAGCCGACGTATGGCTTCGGCTATGATCACAGTTATTGTTTGTTATTTGAATCAGACTGTACAGTTGCCAGATAAGACTTTTGCCTTTAGAATTAGAACCAGGCAGTTCTAAGGAAAAATAATGATTCCAGTCAAAGAAATGTCATCCAGACACAAGCTCATTTGCGCCACAATCGAGCTTATGTCTTCGCGCGGCTTTGAGTCCATGGGCATCAACAGTATTCTGGAAGCGGCCAATGTGAGCAAATCCAATTTTTATTATCATTTCAAATCAAAGGAAGAATTGTGTCTTGCCGCTCTGGATGAGATGTCGCAATACTTTTTTGCTGAATTCATAGATCCTATTTTGACCGACCCAAGTCTCAGTCCCAAAAAACGTATTCAAAAAATGCTTGAAACAGCCAAACAAAATATGACCGAAAACGAGTGCTCAAAAGGCTGTCCATTCGTCAAT
>CAZEQP010000840.1:0-1954 GCA_964514345.1 uncultured Candidatus Obscuribacterales bacterium | reverse complement strand
AATAATTCTGCTCACTTGAAAAGCTTGAACAGCGAAAAACCCGAATTCTTAATCGATTCCTTTCTCAACGACACACTGATTTTTCTGCCGCTGAACTCCTGGTCGGCTAGAACATTTGAAGCGTCTACAGCTTCCTGCCTTGAAGACATGATCACAACCGCAAACCCTCTGGTTTGCCCTTTATCTGTTCGCACCAGAGTAACTGACTTAACTCTTCCGCACTGGCCAAAATAGTCCAAAAGACTTTCTTCGGTTGTATCTATCGGCAAATTGCCGACTAATAGACTGGTGCTCATGAATCTATACCCATAGACTTGCAGACTTGCGCAATTACTATATTATACAACCTTAGCAGCTGAAACAGCCTCCGTCAATATCAAATTTCAGACAGATGGACGTTCCACTTGGAAAATGTAATAATTGCAATTATTTGCAATTGTGAGACGAATGCCAAAAAACGACCTGAAACAAAGAATAAAGCTAACTCAACTGAAAGCCGGCTTATTCAAAGCATTGAGCAATCCATTGAGAATTCTTATTCTGGACGAATTGAGAACAGAAGAGCTCACCGTGTCCGAAATACGTGATCGGCTGAATATAGAATTGCCGAATGTTTCTCAACAGCTCAGTATTCTGAAAGCAAACAATCTGGTCAGCGCCCGGAAACAAGGAGTCCACATCTATTACTCCTGCAAGGATGTGAGGCTTTTCAAATTGTTGGATGTGGCCAAAGAGATTTTTCAAGCTCAATTAAGTGATTTACAAAAAACACTGAGCAAATAATGAAATATCTGGACGAATACAGAGACAGAAAATTAGCCACTCAACTGGTTGAACAAATAAGAAGAACGGCTCAGGGACACTGGACCATAATGGAAGTCTGCGGGGGACAAACCCACACAATCTGCCAGTACGGAATTCAAGAACTTTTGCCTGAAAATATCAATCTGGTCCATGGACCCGGCTGCCCTGTCTGTGTCACTCCTCTTGAACAAATAGATAAAAGTATCGCTATTGCCCGACGTGCCGATGTCATTTTGTGCAGTTTCGGAGACATGCTGCGTGTTCCTGGCAGCCAGTCGGACTTGCTTGAAATGAGAGCTTCCGGTGCCGATGTTCGTATGGTTTACTCCCCTCTTGATTGTCTGAAAATATGCAAAGAAAATCCGGACAAAAACATAGTATTTTTTGCCGTCGGTTTTGAAACCACCGCACCAGCCAATGCTATGGCGGTCTGGCAGGCAGAAAAACAAAATATCGACAATTTTTATTTGCTTGTATCGCACGTTACAGTGCCGCCCGTGCTGGATGCAGTTTTAAACAATTCTCAAAACACAGTCCAGGCCTTTCTTGCACCGGGTCATGTTTGTACCATAATGGGTACGCATGAATACGAGAAGCTTTGTGCCCGGCACAATGTCCCTATAGTGGTGACCGGCTTTGAACCTCTTGATCTGCTTGAAGGCATAAGTATGTGTGTCGAGCAGCTTGAATCAGGCAAAGCCGAATTGCAAAATCAATATTCAAGGATGGTGAAACGTGACGGCAATCCCCATGCCATAAATATAGTCGAAACTGTTTTTGAGCCCACGGATAGACTATGGAGAGGCATTGGTGTTATTCCTCAAAGCGGATACAAACTATCCAGAGCATATGCACGCTTTGACGCCGAAACCAGGTTCAAAGTCGAACAAATTGAAACAAAAGAGTCGCCAGTGTGTATAAGCGGTGAAATTTTGCTGGGCAGGAAAAAACCAAAAGATTGTCCTGCTTTTGCAAGAGAATGTACACCTGCCACTCCCCTTGGTGCCACTATGGTGTCAAGTGAGGGAACCTGCGCAGCATATTACAAATATCAGGGATTCAAAAATTGACCGAAGAAAAAGCACTGCAAATAACTTGCCCCCTGCCTCTGGATAAAGGTGAGCTCATCCGTCTGGGACATGGAAGCGGC
>CAZEQP010000839.1:0-1954 GCA_964514345.1 uncultured Candidatus Obscuribacterales bacterium | reverse complement strand
TATTCTCTTCGCAGTACTGTGAGATCTCTTCTATTGCTTCAAGTGGGAGATCCCAATTGAGTGCGGTTTCTTCTTTAGTAAATCCGTTGACTAACATAGCAGACCAAACATCCGCAGCTTTTAATCTTCGACCTTTTAAGTACAACTGCTTTCTCCAAGGATGAGAACGAGGAGCCAAGTACTTCCATTTAGAAAGTTCTGGTTTTTCCAGTTCTAACATTCGGATCCGTTGATATTCTTTATTCTTAGAATCGCAGAAATAAATCTGATTGCCATTTCGAACTTCAGATGCAAGATGAAGTGTGAAATGAACAGCGTAAAGCAGGGCTTCTTTTCTGCTCGGAACCCCAAGAAGTTCTTGCAATGCATCAATTTCAGCTTGTTGTTCTGAACTTGCATCAAAATTTTCTCTTTTAGTTGATTTAGACTTTGCCATCCGAAATTCTCTGAGTACAGTTTAAGTATAATCTACTCAGGGGTGCTTGGCAAGGGTGGGCGAAGTCACAGGCTTGCTTACACCACTTCCACTTTGCTGTCGTCACCTAGCATCAGTCTGTAAGCAACCGGCTTATTCTGGCTGCGTGTAAGTTCGACATTCAAGCCAATCAAACTGTCTTCGATACGTCCGTGGAAATCTAGAATCTGGCAATTCTCGCGCAGGATGCAATATTCGATTTCGGCAAAACTTACTTTGGCACCGTCACCTATCGAAGTGAACGGACCAACATAGGTTCCTTCCAGATTGCAGTCCTGACCGATGACCACAGGTCCTCGGATAGTGCAGTTTTTAAGTGTGCTGCCTTTGCCGATCGAAACGCGACCCGATACTTTTGACGAGTCGTCTACCTTGCCTTCGATGCTGGGCTCAGACATTTCATCCAGTACCACACGATTGGCTTCAAGCATGTCGTCTTTCTTTCCGGTATCTAGCCACCAGGAGCGCAAAATGTGGCTGTCCACCCGGTGTCCCATTTCAATCAATTTTTGAATGGCGTCGGTAATTTCCAATTCGCCGCGAGCACTTGGTTTGATCGCATCGATTGCTTTGTGAATCTTGTTGTGGAAAAGATAAACGCCGACCAGTGCCAGATTAGATTTTGGTTGTTTGGGTTTTTCTTCCAGTTTTAAAATGCGTCCTTCATCATCAAGCAATGCCACACCAAACGAGCTTGGATTGGGCACTTCTTTCAACAAAATGAAAGCGTCAGAACCGCCTTCCTGAAAGCGTTTTACAAGTGGTCCCACACCGTCTTTGATTAAGTTGTCTCCCAGATACATGACGAATGTGTCGTCACCAAGGAATGGGCGAGCTGTTTTTACAGCGTGTGCCAGACCGAGCGGTTGGTCTTGCAAGATGTATTCGATTTTTATGTTCCAGCGGCTGCCGTCGCCGACACAGTCTTTGACGTCGTTTCCGGTTTCGGGGCTGATGATGATTCCGATTTCTTTTATACCGGCGGAAATAAGAGCTTCAATTCCGTAAAAAAGAATAGGCTTATTGGCTACGGGCAAAAGTTGTTTTGCCGCTGTGTGAGTGATTGGACGCATACGCGTACCCTTGCCACCACTTAAAATCAAACCTTTCATTTTTATGCGAACCTCTTTTTGTTTTTGTTGTTTTAATAAGCGCCACGTTTATTGAGAACGGCGCCGAAAGTGGAAAAAATAATCTGCCAGTCGAGTTTGTTGCTCCAGTTGTCGCAATACCATTTGTCGTATTCGACTTTGACCTCATCGGCCAGTTCGTCTCGACCGTTTATTTGCGCCCAGCCTGTAATGCCGGGCAAAAACTCGAGCACGCCTTCCTTTTGACGCAACTCGGTCAAAGAGTCTTGATTATACAAAGCGGGTCTGGGACCTACCAGGCTCATTTGTCCCATTAGAACATTCACCAGTTGAGGCAGTTCATCAATACTGGTCTTACGCAGAAAAGAACCCACAGGTGTAATGGGAG
>CAZEQP010000838.1:0-1963 GCA_964514345.1 uncultured Candidatus Obscuribacterales bacterium | reverse complement strand
AATATTTTTGCCAGTGGTATGCCTAATGGTGGCACTTATATGGCAAAGCCGTTGGATGCTGTTTTTGAAGAACATTTCCGCAGGCGCGATCAAATGGGCAGCAATAAAAAATTGCTGGTGGAGGTAATTTCAGATGGTGAGCCCAGCGACAAAGGACAGGTAGCGGCGGTCATCTCTCGAGCCACACAAAGAATGCGCAGCCCGGACGAGATTACTGTGAGCTTTTTGCAAATCGGAAATGACAGAAGCGGCTTGAATAACCTGGCTCGATTCGACTCAAACCTGACCAGAGAAGGCGCTTTCCACGACATAGTAAGGATGCAACCGTTCAGTATGGTGGTGGCACAGGGCTTGTCTCACGCCATCGTTTCGGCTGCCCGCGGCGGTTAAAATGGCAAAAAAAGGTGAAAAATCCGGGACGGAAGGCTATTAAAAGCCCTCACTATCCCGAATTTTCCATATACACTTTTTTGAGTGAATTCAGCGAATAAGCGGCTTCGAGTAACCCAACAGAAGTCCGGTCCCTCCTCCCAGAATTCCGCCTATTATCATCATGGCAACGAAAGTGCCTCCGTCGAAAGGCAGCACGTTGGCTTCGTTGGGCGGCAGGACATAAGTGTGAAAAAGGTGAAGGCTGCCGAGGAAGACAACGATTGCAAAAATCGTAGCCGGAATGGTAGGACCAAAGAGCTTGAATGTCCTCTTATAGAGCGGTTCAAGAACACCTTGATACCAGTAGGCGCCCAAAAAGTTCAAGATGATGCAATAAAGGAGCAAGGCTTGATTGGCATGATAGAGTTCCATTGCGTTTTTCCTTTTATGTCTGGTTGGACTTAAGGCCTCATGAAGAGATGCCGGGGCTGGCAAGCCTGGACAGAAGAGATGAACGCAAAGACTGCGGCGCAGAGTTTTGCGATGAGTATCCGCATATTTTGTGTTCCTTCTGTTCGATTCGTATTTTTTTTGTTGTTTCAGGCTTTTGCATCGATGAGAAAAGAAAGATGATTCCAGGCTAAAGTTAGTTTTTGATTTTAGAAATATTTTGCAGCGCATTCTTTGATTATTTGATGCTTACAGTATTTAAAAATTACGATGGATAGAGGGGTAGTTACTTGATCAAATATCGATTGTGCCGATGGCAGCGGACTCTTCCATTTTGAACAAGCGGGGAAGAGTTAATTAAAACTGGCTTATAAAAGCGTGATACGCAGGTCGAGTAAAACTTAAGTTCGTGTGGTCTTCGAAAACTGATTATGCGCCACACGCATAAAATGAGGGGGGTCAAAATATGCTTCAAAATGTATATTTTCATTTTGGCAAGAGGCATTTATGCGTTTTAAAGCATAATAGCTTGAATCTAATTACTGTAAGTTTTAGTAGGCGTCTGAGAATAAGAAAAAGTGCAAATCAAAATCAGGAATAGGGGCGAAGCCAATATTTGTGGCTCCGCTCCCTGTCCCGTTTTGCGAACTATTCTGAATGAGGCCAAGACTGCTTTGAACGATTCGAACTTTGCCGAATCTGCCTAGACCGCTTCGCCCACGATCACAGCCGTGGTGTCAGGGTAAGGCAGTGAAACGCCCGGTCTGCCGTTTTCATCGGCGAAGAGCCAGGAACAGTTCTTGTAACGATTGGCCAGAATCCAGGGATTGAGGTAACTGCGGCACTCAAGCACGCGGTAACCACTGGCTTCCAGCTCCTGACGCCACTCTCCAAGGGTGAACACTCCGAACTCTTCGTTCACCTCGATGTCCCAGTTAGCCAGATAATCTTTCTTGGAGAGAAACTCGTTGACTTCGTGCAGACTCACAAGAATCCAGGGCTCCCCTGAAAATTTACGCTCGGAGAAGCGAATGCCGGGATTTTTGCTTTTGCCTTTGAAGTCATTGGCGAAGCGATAGAAGCGACCGCGCGTTTCTTCATCCAGACGCATCCACACTTTGGTTGAATGCGCCAGCGGTTT
>CAZEQP010000837.1:0-1964 GCA_964514345.1 uncultured Candidatus Obscuribacterales bacterium | reverse complement strand
GTAAGTATTCGGTGAGCACAGGAGAGTAAGTTTTCCTGTAAAACCGAGTATTTTTGCCAATTTTCTGCCTTTTTCTCACCTTTTTGGCACTTTAAATCTCTTTACCCAGGCGGGGTGTAGGACTTTGGCAATCGAAGTGCGACTTTTCTGTCACTCGACATTTCCCAGGGCAAGAATTTAGTCACATCTTTTGGTGGTGAACCTGGAGTTTTTGTACATTCAGCTAAATAATCTGCAAGTACGGCTTGAGGGTCCAGTCCATTAATCAGGCATGTTTGAAATATGGAAAATAGTTTGGCTGCAAGTCTGCCCGACCATTCAGCACCAGAGCCGTAGCTGCCCTTTCGAATGATGACTGTGTTTCTTAATAGTCTTTCTGCGCGGTTATTGTGCAATGGGATTCTGGGATCGCTCAAGAATAGCGTGAGCCCTTCCCAGTGTCTTTTCAGGCTATTTAGAACGGTCTTTTGCTGTTTGTCGAGTTTCTGTGATAGTTCCTGTTCGAATAAGTCACGCATGTCCTTAGCGTGCTGTCTCAATGCTGAATCAGCTTGGCTGTAGTCATTTGAAAGTTCTGGAGCCGTTTCTTTCTCCCAGGCAACGAAGCGGTTATGGGTCAAAACAAACAGCTTAGAAATCTTCTTCAGCCACGTTTTTGCCCACTTTCTGTGCTTTTTGACACCGTTGAATATCTTGAGAAAATCCCGTCGTACATGCACCCAGCACCAAGCCTTCTTGATCGATGAAGGCAGTGATTTGTAGGATGCAAGCCTGTCTGTCATCAGCGTTCCAACCGAACCAGCAAAAAACTCTTGTGGAACTTTTTTGGAACGGCTTTCATCAAGCAAATGCACAACCGCATCATTGCTTGCTACAACCCAAAACCACCAGGTCTTTTTGCCTGAACCGAAAACACGCCAGGTCGTCTCATCGGCATTCCACAAAGATGCTCCCCGGCAATGATTCTTTATTGCCTGATACCAAGGTTCAAGTAATTCTTCAATGATCTTAAAGCCACCTGTAATTGTTCCTTCGGCTAAGCTGAACCCAAGTAAATCAAGCTCTTTAATCGTCCTGTTTGTGGGTGTTCCATGCAGATATTTTTGGACCAAAAGGTAAATCCAGAGCGAATTTCCAAATCTTGTCCTGGGGTAGAGTTTGGGCGGCGGTGGTGCCGTCACTATCTTTCGACCCTGGCAATCACAACAAGAAACGTATTTTGCAAGCTCATACACATCCTGATACAGCTCTGTCGTTATCTCCAGCAATGGCGATTTTTCAACTGCCTTAAGCATTCTGTACAACATTCCGCATTCCGGACAACGACAATCAGGAATCGTTACCGGTATTTCCTGAGAAACGGGAACGTCGGTTATATCTTTGTTCCCGTGCCCTTTAGAGCCACGTTGCTGACCTCTATTTCTCTTTGCCTTTGATTGTTTGTTCGGTGCAAATTCTGTCTTTTCTTCAGGATCAATGGCATCTGTTTCAATCTCATCGTCCTTGCTAAACTCATTCTTCTCGCTCTTCTGTCCAAACTTCTCCTTGCGAAACCAAGCCAGCGTCTTCTTGAGCGATATCAATTTGCTTCTGGTATCGGATAGCTTTTTCTCAAGCTTCCGTATGTTTGCATTGAGCAACTCTTCTGTCTTCCATCGAGTTTTCTTGAGTTTCTGATTTTCTTCTCCCAGCTCTAGATTGGAGCGCTTCAATTTAAAATTTTCTTGTGCTAACTCTTCATTTTCCTTTCTAAGCTGCGCTACTTCCTCTTCAAGTAAGCTTTTGCAAGCCTCTTTTAAGCCTTTCCTCGATATCCTTCCAGGGCTATGCGGGTGCGCTCTATCAGTTTTTGTCGTCTTCTTCACATGATTATCATGATCTCTTTGTCGCCTAAAGGCCAGTCTTGAAAACACTCAAAAAAGTTAGATCTCCCTTATCACATGCGGTGTTCACCGAATACTTAC
>CAZEQP010000836.1:0-1978 GCA_964514345.1 uncultured Candidatus Obscuribacterales bacterium | reverse complement strand
TCGGTCCTGCTAAAAGCCTCATATTTCCTCACTTTTAGTGTCAGCGCTATTCTCAGCACGCATCCAGAGTGTAAGACCTATATCAAATCTATAAAGTTCAAAACAGCAGTTACATTATTTGCCGGGACAGTCATTTTGATCTCAACTGCCGAAGAAATGGGTTCACCGTTAGAGTACAAACAAACTCTTGAGCCAAAACAAAAAATCGGCAGAGACATCGAATTAAACGTAATCAAAAAGCCTGACTGGGTGCTACTTCTTGTCGACGGCTCAAAAGAAATAGAAAACTGCCGCGCATATATAAATGGTCATTCAATAGATGGTTCATTTATTCCCTTAAACAGATTCAGCACTGACGACAACAGTTTGCACAATTATCAAATGTTTTCCAAATTGCTTAATGTCGACCAGGGCGATTTCAGACAATGGCGTGCCATTTCAGTACCGGCGCAATTTCTCAATCTGGATGGAAAAAACGAAATCGAAATTGAAGGGGATAAGGAAAGAGCCCAGGTTTACGGTTCTTACAATCAACCGTTAGTCGGCACTCGCCTGCCGTCACTCTTCAACTTTTGTTTTTATAAACTGAATACAAAATCCACAGATCTCGACGCCCGGGTGCCTTATGTAACTCTAAACAGTGATAAACATACAGGCACAGATCTGAAAAAACTAACTCGGCTGGTTCTTGCCCTGGGACATAAAAGTGATCAATACAATATTTCAGCAGACGTTCCGTTTACTCAAACAAGAAATCTGCTTGCAGGCAAATCAATTCCGATTCCTATTTTGCCTGGACGACTGACTTTTATCGACACCGGAGTCAATGACTTAAAAATCAAGACTAACGGTCTTTTGAAAGTCACCCTTGATTCGACCGTTACGGCAAGCGCCCCCACAAAACTGATGATTGACCTTATGTGTCGGCTTGAGAATCAGCCTGATTATTCGGTTAATGTTTTTGACAAGACTAAATTAATTGAGCTTTCAGATTCAGGCAAAGACGAGTCATTTTCTTATGTCAGCTATATTCCAGCATCTGCCGTTTCAGTTGGAAATTTTAGACCGCAAGCAGTTATCGTTGCAAATAAAGCCGCCGTTCAACTCAAAAGCCTAAACGCCAAAATCGAACGCATCGACGCTCCTGATTTCAGAAATACCAAAGTCGAATTGTATTAATCACTTAAAGACCAAATTATATGTCCTCCCACATAAAATTGGGGTCAAAAATATATGGGAGGACATATATTGCACTTTTGACATGTATCGATGAGGCTTAAACCAGTGACTTGCTTTTTAGCCTGTTTTGGACAGACTCCAACTCCGACCTGAGTTTGAACATTGATTGAAATCTTTTGTCCGGATCTTTTTCAAGCGCTTTAAAAATAATCGCCTCCAGCTCCTGGGGAATCTGCAGCTTAGTATGCAGTTCGCTGAATCTTCTAGGAGTATCGTGCACTTGCTTATTCATTGTTTCGAAAAGGCTCTCACCCAAATGAGGTGGTTGTCCGCTAAGGGCCTCATACATGACACAGCCAAGACTGTACATATCCGAGCGGGTATCAAGAATCCGACCAAGACATTGTTCCGGACTCATATATGGCGGACTGCCGAAAACTTCACCGTCTTTTGTAATCGCTTTGCTCACTGAAGATTTTTCATAGTCATACAAAAGCTTGGCTATGCCAAAATCGATTATTTTGACAAAACATTCTTTGTGCTGACCTTCTGTGATTATGATATTTCCCGGCTTCAAATCGCGATGAATTACGCCCACACTGTGCGCATGAGCAAGACCCTCGCACATTTGTATGAATAAAGAGAGCCATAGATCAAGACCGAAAGTCTCTTGCATATCGATGATTTCGGTTAGTTTGAAACCTTCGATATAATACATGACGATATATGGACATCCGTTTTCCAACAAATCCCAGTCAAAAACTGTAGCCAGATTGGGGTGTGTAAGTCGGCTTGCCGC
>CAZEQP010000835.1:0-1980 GCA_964514345.1 uncultured Candidatus Obscuribacterales bacterium | reverse complement strand
CTGGTCCCAGTGCGTGTAATTTCTTCACGGTCGTATCCGCCGCGTTCAAGCGCTTCCACATCGTCCACGCGAAAGCCGCTTACATACTCGATTGCAAGCACTTTTCTGCCGGTATAACGCCAGATTATTCTAGGGATGAACACTTTGGGGAAATTGCGGAAATCGCGTCTAAAAGTATCTGCGTTTCGACCTTCTCTGATGTAGTCGATTTCTTCAAAAGTTGTGCGCGCGAATTCTTCCACAATTTCAGGCCAGCTGGTGTGGCGGCAGAGACTGGGATAGTTCATCACCTCATCGGCGACGGCGCCTATAATCTGAACATCGTCAGCAAGAATTTGAGCCAGACCTGGTCTTTGCACTTTTACTACTATATCGCGCCCGTCTTTGAGCTTGGCAAGATAAGCTTGAGCGAGGCTGGCCGCGGCGATAGGAGTGGTGTTGAACTCGGCAAAGAGATTTTCAGGACCTGCTCCCAGCTCTGTTTTGATTATGTTTTCAGCGATGCTCCATTCAAAAGGAGCTACATTTTCCTGCAACCTGGCAAGCTCCAGCATGGCAGGCAAAGGCAATAAATCGGCTCGAGTGGAAAGTGTCTGTCCTATTTTGATGAATGTCGGTCCCAGTTCGTGCAGTTTACCCGCAAGCCATCGTCCCAGCTCTCTGTATTCTTCGTACTCTTCACCGGACAAAGCGGCTTCTTCTGCATCCTGTCCCGGTCCGGCTGCTAAGGCTCGTTCGAATTCCTGCGCGTGATAGCGAGAGAAACCTTTGACCGTTTTAATAATTATCCAGATGATGGGAAAGACCCGCATAGCTTTTTTAGTGCCTTGCAGGGAGCGTATGCGCTGAAACACTCTCCAGCTTGAAGCGGCAAGCTTAGAGCGGGTGACGTCTCTAAAAGCTTCGTTTATCGGATTAAAGCTCAGCGTACTGGTTTCTTTGCTCAAATCTGGCCGCCCAGGAAATTAGACTCTTGACACCTAGTTTATAGCTTAATCAGGCGTTGTCATAAGGAATTCAAGATAAATTTACTATAGTTATCTATAGTTCTTACATGAGCAAATTGCGCTGAATGGATACGATCTCGCTAACGCCCTTGTAGGCTAAATCTACGAGATCTTTCACTTTTTCAGACTTATAGGGAGCACCTTCCGAGGTGATCTGAAGCTCAAGCAAGGCGCCTGACTCGGTCATGACGATATTGGAGTCCATTTCGGCTTGAGAGTCTTCGTTGTAATTAGGGTCTAATAAAAGTTCGCCTTTGATTTGCACGATACTGACAGCCGCCAGAAATTCAGTGACCGGAATTTCTTCAATGGCACCCTGCTTCTGCAATTTCAACAAAGCGTCGTACATGGCAATGAAACCGCCGCAAATGCTCGCCACTCTGGTGCCGGCGTCGGCTTGTAAAACATCACAGTCAATTGTGATTTGTCTCTCACCTAATGCGCGTCTGTCCACAACACCGCGAAGAGTCCTGCCTATTAGTCGCTGGATTTCATTTGTGCGTCCGGAGGGCTGACCGCGTGTCACTTCTCTCTGGCTTCGAACTACTGTAGAGCCTGGCAAGAGTGAATATTCGGCAGTAATCCAGCCTTCATTTTTGCCCATTAGAAAAGCAGGTACGCGCTCTTCTATTTTTGCCGTGGTGAAAACTTTGGTATCGCCGAACTCGACTAATACCGATCCATCGGCGTTTTTAGTGTAATTTCTCGTGAACTTAACCGGTCTGAGCTGGTCCCATTGCCGGTTGTCACGTCTTTTGTACATCTAACTGTCTTTCTAGGCAAGTCCCTTATTTCGGACAAGCATCTAAAGTATATAGGGTTAGAACCTTAAGCGATTAAGTTCTGCCTGTCCTGTTACCAGGAATTTTTTATTAGGCTTAATGACAAGCTCGGTAAATCTGAACTGGATGTCTTTAGATCTTGTTTGCCAGGCTGAAAGCGAATTTACCTTTTGCACCAGAAACTGATTGAT
>CAZEQP010000834.1:0-1986 GCA_964514345.1 uncultured Candidatus Obscuribacterales bacterium | reverse complement strand
AGGAGCCTTTGTGCCTCCGCCACCACCTATGATACCGAGCTACCCGGGTGCGATGCCCATGTATACAGTTCCTCAAATGCAACAAACTCAATTGAGAACAACTGTGAAAATGGAAGAGCCCAAGAAGAAAGTGAAAGCTGCTCCTTCTGAGTCTCCATCGGCCAGTGAAGCCCCGGCTAATTCTGAAGATCCTGAATTCATTCTGGAGTGGGCTTCGGTCAAAAAGAAAGGCAAGGGCAAAGCTGCCAAAAAAGACGACGAATAAGCCCGGACTTTATTGCATGTCGGGCTCATCTCCAGGACCGGGACCAGTGCCAGGTCCGGGGAATTTAGGCTGAGCTTCGGCAGATTTTCTTTTTTGCGGTGAGTTCAAATTTGTCTCCGCCAGTTTTTTGATTTGTTCTTCGCTCAGAACGGAGCGAATTCCCAGAAAATCATCCATCATTATGTCGTCCAGCTGATTTTGCAGACCCCGAACTTCATTTCTTTTTTCCATCAGCACTTTCTTATTCAAATCGGGTGCAAACAACATATTGCGCATTTCCATTCGTTTGCCGCGCAAGGTTCTTTGCAGTGATTTGGCTTGTTCTGAATGTTTTGAACGCAAGGTAAGAATTGAGTTTCTTTGTTTATCCGTCAAATTCAATTGTGACAAATCCAGAGGACCCCGGTGAAGTCCACCAAAGCCCTGTCTCATGCCTCCCTGTCTCATTGCGCCGGGTCGCATTCCACCTTGTCTCATGCCTCCCTGCCTCATTTCTCCCTGCCTCATGCCGCCGGGTCTCATTCCTTCTTGTCCCATGCCCGGTTCCATTTCCATTCCTGGTGGACTTTCTAAATTTCCTGGACCTCTTTCAATCGGTTGCCAGTTCTGCATCGGCATACCTCCTTGACGGCGTTCTTGCATCCTCTGCAAAAACATCTGTCTTTGTTCGGGCGGCATTTGCATCAATTTCTGTCTCATCTGTTGACGACGATTCATTCCCATTCCCTGACCGCCACCTTCTGTTTCCGGGTCGTTGTTCATGTGTCTTCTTATGCGACCGGACATTGAACCGCCGCTATCAGGACTGCCTTCTCCTGAAGGCTGGGCAAGCACCGGCAAAGAACTCAGTGTCAGAATAAGCGTGAGCGACAAGAATAATGAGCTGTATCTAGAGCTTGATTGCATATAAACCATCCTCGTCACTTGCAAATCCCATCTCGTCAAACAATCCATCTTCGCCGCTCAATTCGGGAGTGTTAAGGGCGATTGTCACAGGTTTTGTCGACTTGGCGATTTCGTTCGTGTCCAATTCAACCTGGGCAATTTGTGTTTTTATTGTTTCTTTCACCGGTTTAGGAGATGGAAGTTGCTCTTGTTTAACCGGTTTGGTTGAATTGGATGTAATTTTGACAACAGTATCCGGTTGCTTTTCTATTTTCTTGACTGGAGTCGGTGTGTTTTCTTTCACTGCAATTTGTGGTGCCGGCTGTTCTTTCGTTTGATTAGTCATTGTCCATAAACCAAAGGCCCCAACTAAAGCAATTAAAACAGCTGCTACTGCTTTAGTCGAAAAATTTCCCTGTACAACGTTATTGTTTTTCAAGCGCAATTCCAATTCGCTTGTGAAATCTTTACCAGGAATGCTGGGAGCCAGATCTTTGAGAGCTGTTTTTACCTGATTGAGATTTTTCACCACGCCCTGGCAATGAGGACAAGTATTCAAATGCTCTTCCAGGTAAGGAATGTCTACCTGTTCTTTGTCTACATAGGCGCTGAGCGATTCTTGAATTTTTGCACAATCGGAATCGATATTGGAATTAGGTGACATGTCTTTCTCCTGGGCTGCTGCCAATTTTACTGGCTGAAAAATAAGGGGTGAGCAATTCTCTTATTTTTAATCGACCGTAATGCAGCCTGGATCTCACTGTTCCGATGCTGGTTCCGGTAATTTCGGCGATATCTTGATAAATGAATCCTTCAATATCATGCAGGACCAGTAC
>CAZEQP010000833.1:0-1992 GCA_964514345.1 uncultured Candidatus Obscuribacterales bacterium | reverse complement strand
GTTGCAATCGCTGGGTTATTTATCCGGACAATTCGGAAAAAATCATCTTGGTGATCGCGACGAATATTTGCCTACCAATCACGGATTTGATGAATTTTTCGGAAATTTGTACCACCTCAATGCCGAACAAGAGCCTGAAAATGCAGATTATCCTAAAGATCCTGAATTTAAAAAAAAATATGGTCCACGCGGAGTGCTTAAGTCGACCAAAGGCGGAGAAATAATAGATACCGGTCCGCTCAACACAAAAAGAATGGAAACGGTAGATCAAGAATTTCTTGATGCCGCCCTGTCTTTTATAGACCGTGCTCACAAACAAGGCAAACCCTGGTTCACCTGGTTCAATTCAACACGCATGCATATTTTCACTCATCTGCAATCGTCGTCAAAAGGAAAGACCGGTCTGGGAACTTACCCTGACGGAATGGTGGAGCATGACGGGCATGTTGGTGTTCTGCTCAAGAAACTAGATGATCTTGGTATCGCAGATAATACCATCGTTGTTTATCTGACCGACAATGGTGCCGAGTGCTTTTCTTGGCCGGATGGAGGTACCACTCCCTTTAAGGGTGAAAAAGACACCAATTGGGAAGGCGGTTTCCGTATTCCAATGATCATTCGCTATCCGAAGCACATCAAAGGTGGACAGGTCTCGAACGAAATTATTTCCAATCAGGATCTTTTGCCGACACTGATGGCAGTGGCAGGTGAACCGGAAATAAGACAAAAGTTGCTCACCGGTTATGAATCAGATGGAAAAAAGTTCAAAGTGCATCTTGACGGCTACAATTTTTTTCCTTATCTGACAGGAAAAGAAAAACTGGGACCGCGCAATGAGTTTTATTATTTCAATGACGACGGCGAACTGGTAGGTTTGCGCTTCAAAGAATGGAAACTGGGATTTGCCGAACAAAGAGCAAAAGGGCTTGAAGTCTGGCAGGAACCTTTTACAAAATTGAGAGCTCCGTCCATAGTCAATTTGAGGACCGACCCTTTTGAAAGAGCCAGAGACGAAGCTTGTGATTATAAACACTGGTTTGTAGAGCGTATGTTCATGTTCATACCGGCCAAAGATTACATTGCAAAATTTCTTGCCACATTTAAAGAATTTCCGCCCAGACAAAAATCGAGCACTCTTGGTATGGAGCAAATCATGGAGAAGATGGGCTCTCAGCGCTCAAAATGAAAAAGAGTCTTTTTTATTTTTCGGCGCTGATTATTTTGGTTTTGATTGCCGGCGGCAAACCTTTGAGGGCTGCTGAATCTGATTCTGAAATGATCTGGATTAGAGGTGGTGAATTTGTCATGGGAGGCTCGGGAAAAGAGGCTAAGCGAGATGAGATGCCGCGGCATAAAGTTTTTGTAGACGGGTTTTTTATGGACCGCAGTGAAGTTACAAATGGGCAATTTGAAAAATTCGTGCAAGCTACAGGATATAAAACCACCGCTGAAAAACCGGTAGAGTGGGATGTATTAAAAAAAGACCTGCCTCCCGACACCATTCCCCTTTCACAAATCAAAGAAGGAAAATTAGCGCCGGGCTCTTTAGTCTTCGTCCCTCCGGCTCGGGTCGTTTCTTCCACTGAGCACCGTCAGTGGTGGCAGTGGAGGGAGGGTGCAAACTGGAGGCATCCGCAGGGACCGGGCAGTTCAATTAAAGGCAAATCAGACCACCCGGTTGTGCATATTTCTTACTCTGATGCTCAGGCTTATTGCCGGTGGGCGCAAAAACGACTGCCTACCGAGGCGGAATGGGAGCTTGCCGCGCAAGGCGGGGCTCCCGCTGATATGGAGTCAAAAAAAGAAAGCTCAGGCTCAGCCTCAGCTAATACTGATGCGATGAATATCTGGCAGGGAGATTTTCCCTGTCACAATGAAAAAAGGAAAAATGAAGAGGGAACCTGCAGTGTCGCCAAATCCGGTCGGAATTCACTCGGTCTTCTGGGGCTGGCAGGCAATTATTGTCTCAGCCGCACTTACACTTGTCTCAGG
>CAZEQP010000832.1:0-2001 GCA_964514345.1 uncultured Candidatus Obscuribacterales bacterium | reverse complement strand
CGGTCCGTCCCTTGAAAAACGTAAACAACTTCGCGACTATCTGGTTAAAGCGAAGAAAACCGGTATGGGAACCGTGCCTCACGAAAAGCTTTTAGCTCAGATAGAAAGTGATGTGCAAGCAGGCAAAAGTGAAGAAGAAATCAAAAAGTGCCTGGCCAGTCTGACTTCAGCATTATCACAGCAAGTGAGCAGTTTTAAAGCTATGAAAGCGGCACCACCAGCCTACCGTGTAGTGACTTCACGAAATTCATCAGGTGCTCCAACTTCAACAACAGGTCCAATGACCGCTCCAGGAATGCCACGGTCAGGAACAGGAAGACGGGCTTCAACCGATGAAATGGAAGCCTATATGGTCGGTCTGGTGAACAAGCACAGGCAGCAAAACGGTCTGGGTTCTCTCAGTTCAGATTCGGCACTTGCTGCAATCGCACGCGGACATGCCCTCGACATGGTGAAAAGACACTTTTTCGACCATACCAACCCAAGCGGAGAGGGACCTCGTGATCGTGCGCGTGCAGCCGGTTACGCCGGCAATGTGCGAGAGAATATTGCATTTACCAACCAGATGAATCACGGGCTTGTGATGGTCGAATATTGCGATGACAGCTTGATGAAATCCCCCGGACACAAAGCAAATATCCTGGCTCCATACGGTACAAATGTCGGAATCGGAATAGTGTTTGATGCCAGTGGCGGTATCAGCGTCTGCCAGTTGTTCTCGCCCTAGAAATATAAACTACTTCCGCGGACTGACTTTTCCTGTGCCACCGCAAATAGTGCACTTCACTATTTCTTCTTTGCCTTTTATTATTTTCAGAACATATCCTTTACGACAATTTCCCGGGCAAACACCGGACATCAATTGCTGTAACTGTACTTCCAGTTTGCGAGCGCGTTCGCGCACCTCAGCACTCTTTCCGAATTCTCGAACAGTTTGATATTGCTTTAGCGCAGCAGGATATTGTTTCAAATAATAATAGCAATAGCCCATCATGATGCGGGCTCCGCCGTCGTCTCCGGTTAACTCAGCGGCTCTTTTGTAATATTCGAGTGCTTCGGCATATCTTTTTCTTTTAAAAAAAGCGGATGCTTTGACCACTTCATTTTGTCTGCTGAATTCTCCCGCTTCATCCAGATACGGTTCATTCAAAGGGCTATAGTCAATTACGTCTTTGCCACTCATTGTCGGATTTACGTCTTTGGCAAAAACCTGCAATGAGAAGCTGGATGCCAGAAGAAGCGTCAACGAGAGTTTGGAACCGGTATTAAATCGCATATGCTTATACTACTTGAATTGTTAGTGTTAAGTACAGATCCGGGTAGATCTATTTACTAGGGATATTAGGAGCAATTTTTTAATCACTTATGTTTAAGTGGCCCGGAGAAGTCGAAAAAGTTCAGCGTCTGGACGCCAGACCGGATTTTGCTACATTAAAACGCATTATGGCTCAAAGCTCCCAGAAACAGGCAGTAAAATCGACTTATGCCTGGACTGAAAAGTCATTGCAGCGGGAATACCAGATTACCGTCTTTTATATGGTCAAAACTTACTCCTTTGACTGGACCCTTTATTTCGTTAAAAACGGTGAAAAGGTAAAAGTCTGGAGCGAAGTAAGCGACAGCGCCACAATTATTCTGGACAGAATAGTTCAGAGTTTGAGCAATCCGGGTGAAGATCAAAAATCGTCAACCGGACAGAAACCTCAGCCATTTGAGATGACTCAGTCCAGAATGAAAACTGCGCGCAAGCTTCTGGCTAAGACTTACGACAGTGTCCCTGATGAAGAGCTGGAGCAGCTCACTATCAAGAAAGCCGCTCTCAACGGCAATCTCAAAGTGCTCAATATTACTAATTTGCTGCAATCGATTTTGCTTGGACAGATGGATGGAAGGCTTTCCTTAATGCGCCCGGGAGAGTCTGTGCAAATCTATTTCGCCGAAGGCAGGCCGGTTGACGCCGAAGGAAATAAAGGGCAGGGCGAAGAGTGTATCCTGAAGATT
>CAZEQP010000831.1:0-2001 GCA_964514345.1 uncultured Candidatus Obscuribacterales bacterium | reverse complement strand
GACAGGACCGTCATTGTTTGAATCGGAAGCTTTTTCCATAGCCAGAATTTGTTTTTCCAGACTTTTAGATTGACGGGCAAGGTCAGCTTCAGCTTGTTCAAAAAATGCTCTTTGATTAGCCAGTTTTTCAGCAATTTCTTCTTGCGAATCTTTAAGTCTGGCAATTTCCATGGCTTTTTTGCCTATCTGATTTACCAGATTATCCAGATCGTTCTTTTGCTTGCCCAGACGATTTTTATTTTCTTCAAGTACTCGCGCTTTTGATCTATAAACTTCCATCAAGTCGCGGTCCATTTCTGTGATGCGCTCATGATAATAAAGCCTGTCCAGAAGAGTCTGCAGCGAGTCGGCTTGAAAAATCATGTCCAGGAAATTTACCCGATTGCCTTGATAAATTTCTTTCAGACGTTGCGAAGTGGCTTCCATATGACCGGACACAGTTTGAGTGGCAGTATTCAGGTGATGTGTGGTTTGAGTAATAGCGGCAACTGTGTGCTCGACTTTGATCTTCTTTTGCTGCAAATTGCGCTCGGTGCTTTTTAACTCATGTTTGATCGAATTGAGTTTGGTGAAAGCTATTTTTTCTTTGCGTCTGGCTTCAGCCAGCTTCTTGTGCAACTCTTGACGCTTTTCTTCTATCTGTTTGGCTTTGGCTTTGATTTCGTTTTTTCCGGGAGTGGCGGCATAAACTTCCACAGTGGTAAGCACAGGGCTTGCCTGAAGAAGAAGCGAAATAGCGAATGCTTTTAAAAAGGTGTTTTTGCTCAGAGCCATAATTTGGATTTGTCTCAACTGCTTTGCAAGTTTAGCATTGAGGCGCTAATGCTGCTTAAGGCGTAATTAAGACTGTATATATGAAACTAATATAATAACTCCCAATTGGTCCTCAACTACTGTACTTTAAAATCATGGACCGCGGTGAAAACAGTGTTTTAGCCGTCTTAGAGGGCGGCTTAATAGTATCGTGCCAGGCAAGCAAAGGCGAGCCCCTTTGTCGCCCTGAAATAATCGGAGCTTTGTGCCTATCTGCGTTATCGGGCGGGGCGCGGGCTTTGCGCCTTGAAGGTCTGGAAAATATATCCCAGGTTAGAAAACTTACAACAGTGCCGATAGTAGGTATTACTAAGACCGAAGGTCTAACCAAAGACCAGATGTTAGACCAGGTTTATATTACTTCGACCTTAAAAGAGGCTTTGGCGGTGGCCGAAGCCGGCGCCGATATCATCGCTCTTGATGCCACCGGCAGGCCTCGTCCGGATAATTTGAGCCTGGCCGAAACAATCGATGAGATTCATGTGAAAACTAAAAAATTGGTCTGGGCCGACACTGCCACCATGGATGAAGCCAGACTTGCCCAGAAGGCTGGTGCGGATCTGGTATCAACTACATTGTATGGATACACTCGCGAAACTGTTTTACCCTCCGATGCTCCTCCAAGCTTTGAATTTTTGGAGGCCTGCATTAAGGAACTTTCTTGCCCTGTGGTGCTTGAAGGTCGTGTCTGGGAGCCATCTCAAGTGGAGCGAGCATTTAAGCTTGGTGCGCATTGTGTCGTTGTTGGTTCAGCCATAACAAGACCGCATCATATTACAGAGCGATTTGTAAGAGCCTGTCGATAGTATGGATTTTCAAGTTAAATACTGGCTTTTCCCACTAATTTTCTTTTCCGGCCTGGGAATAGTTTTGCGTATGTTTATGCCCATATCTTTTGCCTGGGGACCAATGCTTCAATCAGCCGCAGTTCTGGCGATTGCACTGGCCGGGCTGAAATCACCTTCAACCTGGATTTTTGTAATTGTTGGATGGGGATTGTTCTTGCTTATCTATTTAAACTCCAGGTCTTTTTATACGGGCTTACAAGGAAGCATCAATGCTTTGAATTCTACAAAGCTGCATGAATTAAGCAAAAAAGCTAAGGACATTTTCTGGGGAAAAGGCGGTGATTTCTGGAGAGATATGGCTGAGGCTCTGGCTTTGTTTATCGAGTACAAAGAAGAGGAA
>CAZEQP010000830.1:0-2006 GCA_964514345.1 uncultured Candidatus Obscuribacterales bacterium | reverse complement strand
TCTTCTATCAATAAAGCACCGCATGCGATGCCTGATGTTTACACTGTAGAACCCAAACAAGAAGGAGAACGGCGGTTCACGGTAAGAAGAGGGGCCGAAGTACCCCGACTCGTCATGGGTTATCGTGCACCTGAGGCGTTAAGTCCGGACCAATATCCTTTGAGTATCATCGAAGTAGTTCTGGGCAATATGTCCAAGCGCTCAAGCAGATTGTATAAAGCTCTGGTCGACACCGGACTGGCGAATTATGTTAGCTCGTCTTCCTATGCCTACAAAGACCCCAGTTTGTTTGTTGTATCCGCCCAGGCTAATGTAGGTGTAGATTTGAAGTTGATCGAATCCATCATCAATAAAGAGCTGGAGCGGTTAATAAAAGAACCAATCTCTCAGGAAGAATTGGAACGCGCTAAAAAATCTATTGTAAACGGTATTCTCACCGGCATGGACGACCCTATGAGCCTGTCCAATCAATTTACCGAAGCGACAGCCATCGGCAACTGGAGATGGTGGGTGGATTATCCTGAGCAGATAAAAAAAGTCACTGTTGATGACGTGCAAAAAGCAGCGGCTAAGATTTTTGTCAAAGATGCAAGCACCATAGGTTATTACTATCCCAATCCCGACACCAAACAAGCAGTAGAAAACGCACCTCCCCCGGTGGCAGCAATAGAAACACCGGCTCAGGCAACGCCGGAGATGCCTATCTCGGGCGTGGATAATGTGAACATTCCCAAACCAAGCACCGAGCCGACCAAATTAAGTATCGGATCAAGAACAAAACGATTTCAACTGGACAACGGTCTGACCGTTCTTGTTCTTCCACTGGAGGGCGCACAAACAGTGGCAATCTCAGGCAAAATTGCAGCCGGAAATCAATTTGCCGCGGAAGAAAAAAGACAGGTGCCCATTTTCCTGGCTGATATTTTGACTGCCGGAAGCAAGAATTTCAGCAAAGACATTTTATCTGCAAAACTGGAAGAAATGGGTGTTAACCTGGATTTCACAGCCTCCACCTTCTTCACCGAATTCGATGTGCAGGTGGTGGCAAACGATATGGAAAATTTTGTCACCATACTTTCGGATGTGGTACAGAACCCCATAATACCGAATAGCGAGCTTGCCATTTTAAAGAAAATGCAAGAAGCAAACTTGCAAGACAAAATGTCCGACACCGCGGATAACGCCTGGAACACTCTTGTTAGGAGACTTTACACAGCTGACAGCGGCTTTTACCAGCGACCATTCGACCAGCAACTGAAAGATCTGAAAAACATCAAAGTCAAAGACCTCAAATCATTTCACCAGGATTATTTCATTCCCGCCAACTCGTGTCTGGCATTTGTAGGCGCGATTGATGAAGAAAAAGCAAAAGCGGTATGCAAAAAATATTTTGGCTCCTGGACAAATGAAGGCGGTAAAGAATCACGCAAAGAAATTGCTGTGGAAGACAAATGGCTCAAGCCGGTTACTCAAAATGAAGATGTGAAAACTGACATTCCAGGCAAGTCGAACTTGAATGTCAGAATCGGCAAAATTCTTCCAATCAGTTTGCACTCTCAAAATTATTTCCCCACACTCATCGCCAATGCGGCTCTTGGCTATGACAGTTTCGCCTGCCGTCTGGCACCGGTGCGCGACAAATATGGCTTGACATACGGAATTTATTCGGTCATCGATGAGCCAATAGTGAAGAATGCTCCATGGCTTATCCGCTATTCGGTCAACCCGACCAATTTGAATAAATCAAGAACAATCGTCAATGACATCGTTTCCGACTACATCAAAAGTGGTATCACCGATAGTGAACTGGCCAATGAAAAGTCACACTTGAGCGGCGAGCTTATGGTTTCAATGAGATCCCCTCATCGGTTGGCCGACCGACTGACACTTTATGAAATGGCCGGAGTCAAACCCACTTACATCGATGATTTTTCAGCCAACCTTTAGAAGGTGACCAAAGAGGAAGTCAATAAGGCGATCGGTCAATATATGGACATTTCCAGGGA
>CAZEQP010000829.1:0-2012 GCA_964514345.1 uncultured Candidatus Obscuribacterales bacterium | reverse complement strand
CCTGAAGATTATCAGCTGGAAGGCAGGAGACGTCGCCTTTGAAGAGAACATCAGCTGTAAAGAGACCACCATAACTCGCAGTGTGGAGCATCTGATTCTTGAAGGTGTGCTTCTCATGGACTTCAACGAATTTCTCGCTGGTGCAGGTTATGAAGCTGAAGCCGTGCTTGAGAAAAGTGATCCCAATTTGAGCGAGGCTCAATTTGAAGAAACTGTGACTAAAGGAGAGCCGGTTGATTTGCGGTTGCTCAAAACAATCTATCTACAAGTGGACGGAAAGAAAACAGTAGAAGATCTATGCAGCATAGTAATCATGCCGGACAGTCTGCGCATTCATGCTTTTTCCAACTTGCTGAAAACTAAAGTATTGAAAGTGAAAGCGGCTAAGCCGGCGGCGAAAAAGGAAAAAATCGAAGCCAAAGTATTTGATACCTCAGCAATTATTAGCGTGCAAAACCAGTTGATGAGTCCGGTTCAAGGTCTTTATAACTATGCTGCATTTTTATTTCTAACCGATTATTTTCTGAAATTTTCGCCGGATCGCAATCTGTCGTTGCTTTTATGTAAGCTGCAAAACAATCAAGAAAAATCGGCTACGGGTGCCCCAAGCCGCACGAATACAGCAAATCAGTATCGCGAACTAATTGAATCGATAGAGTCTATACAGGGATTTAAAGGCTCAATATTTCAATACGATGGAATAGATATTGTCATAAGTATTTCCGGATTGAATAGTTTTGCCGCGTCCAATATGGCTGAGCGCATCATGCGTGCGACTAAAGCTGCACCCAGCTCGGGTAAACTTTTAATCAAAGCCATGGGTGTCGCCAGTTTTCCCAATGACGGAGCCAATTTGGGACTTCTGCTCGGCGCACTGGAAGCGGCGGCGGAGCAAGCCGCTCAAAAAGGCGATCATACAATAGTTCTTGCCAAAGATTTGTAAATAGCACTGTATTTGGTGCAGATTGTTTCGCGCCGACATTTTACTTTCACTGTGCAATTACACATTTGTTTTGCCGAAACTGCAAGCGATGATTTTGCCATGGGAAAGAGGAGATGGCACTATGGAAGGAAACTCAAGCGCAAGTACTGTCTTGCCGCGCAAGATTACAGCGCGTTATGGCGGGTGGTGTCTTTGCGGCAAGCGAATAGCGATTGGAGAGACTTTTATATGGTACGGCAGCGCAAGCAAAATACAGTGCCTTCGTTGCTATGAAACAAGACATTTGATTTTGGTCGGTGCAAAGTCATCCTACGACAAAATAATTGACCGGATAAGAGCCATCAGAGCTTCAATAACGCCGTGGCCGGATAAGTTGAGGCAAGAGTATGAATCTCTGTTCAATTTGTTGAGACAGGCGCCTGAAGAAAATAGATCCGTGAAGCTTTTTATGCAGGAAATTGCAAAATGCCGCAACGAAAAAAGCCGACCTTATCTGGTCAGAGCTCTGAATAACAAAGCTTGTTTTCATTGTGGCGTAAAGCAGAAAGTCGGAGATTTCGTTCTCATCGATTTTCCTTCTCGCAAATATCACTGTGTACAGTGCGAGTGTATGGAACAAACCAGATAAAGGGCAAAATTATTTTGGTTCGTGAGCGGTTTGTTCGTTCAATAACGCAGCGGCGGCTGCAATTTCAAAACCCATGCTCGTTTTTGTTGCGGTTGTCAAAAAGGTTTCGAAGTGATATTTAGCTCCGGTCTTGTTTCCGTCCAGATAATTTCTCATGCCGAGCCAGAATTCGCCGGTGGCAGGATTGCCGTTGAGAAAATCTGTTTCACTTATTTTGCCTTTCAAATAATTGATTATGTTAAAGGGATTGTGACTGGGAGCCAGTCCGACTTTACCTGCCACCATGGAGGATTCTGCAGGGTAATCAAACATTTTATGCATTACCTGGCTATTGACCCAGGAATATGTAGTGAGCATGGGGCGGTGCCAGTGGCAAGAAGTTTGCAGATAATCTTCTTTTGTGCCCAGCTCTCTTTTAATATCATTCAACCGTTTTTCAAA
>CAZEQP010000828.1:0-2015 GCA_964514345.1 uncultured Candidatus Obscuribacterales bacterium | reverse complement strand
CTCGATAATCCTGATTTTGCTTCTCTGTCTTGCGTAAAAAAGAAAAGACTTTATGTGGCTGACGGCAACCAGTATTTCAACCGACCGGGACCTCGAATTGTCGAGTCGTTTGAAATGCTGGCAGAAATGCTGTATCCAAACGACTTCAAATCGGATCTTGAAGGCATAGGTTTTGTGAAGATTTGAGAGTGTTTTGGCTTCTCTTTAAAACCGCTAATGGCATCTTGAAGTCTACTTGCTACCTTTGTTTGCGGATATGAAGGTAGCGACCCTTGCTGTCTAAATCACTGAAGAGAGAGACAAATACGTCCGCTTCCGCCGCAGGCAATACCGCTGCGCCCTTCTCGCCGTCCGGAAGTACCGCCATCTGGCTTACTGGTCTTTTTATTCTTCTCAGCTGCCTGCTCAGCCAATTTCAATATTTGAAACAAATTCCTCTGACTGAAATATCGCCCGGTCTGCAAACCAAGTCGGCGATCAGTTTCAAATTGAATGAATGGAAAAAACAAACTGCAAAAACCAACATACTTATCGCCGGTTCTTCGCTTCCCATGTGCGCTTTTTACTATTCTGACAAAGTAAAAAATGCAAAGGCATTGGAAAAAATCAAAGAACAAAATGTCAGTCCGCTTCAAAGTTACACAGCCGCAGATTACTTAAGTCAGCAATTATCTAAAAAGACTGGATTACCTGTAACAGTCTTCAACGCTACTGCCGCAGCCTGCATGATGTCTGACGCTCATTTGATTTTGAGCAAAATGCTGGATACAGCACCGGACAAAATTATTCTTTGTGTAGGAATGCGAGATTTTGCCGATAATATCAACCTGCCTGTTGCCGCCACTCCAATTTTCCAGGCCTTGTTCGATCTGCCTTATGGCAGTGAGCAGGACAATTTCAGTTTTATTGTTCGAAACGCCCGACCGGATGCAATCAATGAGTTGATTCTGGACAACTGTATTCCTTTATACAAAATACATTCTGAAATGGGATTGTTTGTCGATTACACTACAGGCAAATTATTGGGGAGAAAAAAAACTGTAGCTGCAAATAAAGATAAGTCGATTGCTGTTAAACTGCCACTGAAAGAAACTCCCCCCGTTGTAGCTTCTCCTTCAGTCATTAAGCTTGATTCGCTAGGATACGAAAAACGTTATCTGCCCGCAAATTACAAACAAATGGATCTTGAGTTCAAGTGTCTTGAGCGCATTTGTGATATTTGCCGCAAGAACAAAGTGGAACTCATTTTGATAAATATGCCGGTATCCAGCGGTCACAATTCTCTTGCCAGTTTGAATATGCGGCGCAAATATCTCGATAAACTGCAAGAAATAAGCACCAGATACAGTGTGAAATATTGCAATTTCGAGAATAACAAATTTCTTCCCGATTCGGATTTTCTCGATACCGTTCACCTGGCTCCAAGCGGAGCGACTAAATTTGTCGATTTTCTGGTGAGAGAATCAAATATTTTTACTGAGTCTAATTAACCGTCTGAACCTGTGTCACATTGCATCGTGAACCCAGATCCATGCGGGCATGACAAATGGCGATAGCAAGAGCGTCTGAGGCATCGTGCGGTCTGACGATATCTTTCAATTGCAAAAGCGCCTGCACGGCCAGTTGTATATCTTTTTTCTCCGCTCGCCCAAAACCGGTAAGACATTGCTTCACTTGCATTGGCGTATATTCTCTGGCTTCAAGACCAACAGAACTTGCCGCTTCAATTATTACACCGCGGGCTTGCGAGACCGGAATTACAGTTTTGGCGTTCTTGAAAAAGAATATTGATTCGACCGCCACCACATCCGGAGTATATTCATCGATAAGCTCAAGCATATCAGATCGGATAGTGTTCAGTCTCTTTGCAAAGGGAGTGTCTTTGGAGGTGCGGACCACGCCGGAAGCCACATAAATCAGGCTGTTGGCGCCTATTAGGTCGACTACACCGTATCCTGAAGTTTGAGTGCCGGGGTCTATGCCGAAAATTCTCATGCTTATATAATAAGACTCTT
>CAZEQP010000827.1:0-2028 GCA_964514345.1 uncultured Candidatus Obscuribacterales bacterium | reverse complement strand
AAATACTCGGTTTTACAGGAAAACTTACTCTCCTGTGCTCACCGAATACTTACCGCATACAGCTTTCTGTTTTGATTTGCATACAGCTTTTATCCGCGCTAATAAATTTTCTGCTTGGGAAGTAAGTAATCAGAAACATTGAAAGAAAGATCATGGATACAGAAATCAGCTTTCAATACTATTTTGGTATCGACTGATTCCGCGTAACTTCCAGAAATACCCCTCGTCCTATCATCACAGACTTAGATCTCCCAGCCGCGATGCAACTTTGCTTGCTTGGGTCTGGTCCGTGATTTGTTAGGCAGGCGCGTGATTGGTTGATTGAGTCAGAACCGCACGACCATTCCGCTCGCTGCGGCGATCTGACGCAAATAGCAAGCTCAGGCTTAGCCTGTGGCTAACGAGGCTATTTGCAGTGAAGAAAAGCATTCCACCTAGATCTCGGTTGGCTAAGGCGACGCCTGTTCGGAAACGAAAGGTGTTCCGATGAAAGCCCAACTGAGAAGCAGAAAGAAAACTCCCTACACAGTCTATCTGGCGGGAGATCTCTGGAATCACAAAGATTTGATCGGCAATGCGTTACTTGCCGAATATATCAACCGGGTTTCCTGCGGTAAGTATTCATGCGTGCTTCCACAAGACCTGGAAGAGCCTGTCAATCGCACCGTGGAAATCAGGAACCTCGACCTCAAGCATGTTCTGACATCGGATATGGCCATCTTCAATTTCGATGGTGCGAATCTTGATTCAGGCACTGTGGTCGAATTCATCTACGCCAAGATGCTCGACATTCCCTGTGTGCTTTTGCGGACCGATTTCAGGGCCGCTGGCGAGGGAAGAGAGGATCAAGATCCCTGGAATATGATGGCTTCAAGCTGGCCTCGTTCCAAGGTGGTGAAAATGCACGGCATGCAAGAATATCAAAGAGCCCGCAAAGGCACTTCACTTGCCGGAACCGTGCTAAAGTTGTATCTCAAGATGGCAGGTGAAATTGTGGGCGCGCTCGATGAAGTGCGTCACGAAAAGCCTGTTGTTGCAAGCCGGCAGAGATTGTCCCACATTTATCGGTGGGCGCTCCAGTGTCCCGGCTCAGGTTATGACGGTCAGTTCAAACCTGGCCAGTTGAAAGAAATTCTGGCAGCCAAAATGGAAAAAAGGCTGCTCAACTCGTAACCGCCAAATTGATAGAGAGCCGCACAAATTGAGTTTCAGTGCGGTTCTCCTTTGTCATTTCGAAAGGATCTGCATCTTTCAGGAGCAGAAAAATGACTAAAGATGATTTTCCCCCGGCTCCCGAATTCGGCCCGTCATTTGGAGCTTATCTCGGTCTCTGCGACCAATTGCAGCCGAATCCGCTTCGCTCGTCAAGTGCCGAAGAGAGGCTGGCAATGAAAACTTTGTGGCACGGACTCAATAAAATTGCCACCAGGTTCGACAGCCTCCGTAGTTCGGCGAGAAAAGCGCATTGTGTAATCAAGCTCGTCGATAATGTCAAAAGACACGATTGTGAGCTGGATGAAGAAATGTCCGACGCTCTGGCGAAGCTTTTTGGAGTATCTGTTCATCAATCGGCTGTTATTTGTTCGAGAGAACTATTGTGCGAAGCGGTTGAACGCATCGAGCAAGCCAAAAGTATGCTTGATGGAAAGCTTCACAAAGAGCAAAAAGTGAGGCTGGAAGACAAGCTTGCCCGGTATCTGGAGGAGGGTGTGCGAATTCTTGAAGTCATGGATCAAGTGACTGATGAGTTCGACATCACCTACAAGCCCTTCTCCGTGCGCCGTCAGGTGTTCACAGAATTGCTTCTTGCAATCGAGCGTATGCTCGATGAGGTGAATTCAATGCGCAGAGATCTCGATGGAAGCGCCATTTCAGTTGAAATTCATCGCCGAATTTGCGTTAACGAAACAACAATCAAAGGCTGGCGCAAACAAATCAAAAAGTGGAGAGACAATCCCACCCAGCGTTTCAAAGACAGGGTGAAAACCTGCACTTTTGATCTGATGCGTATCTGTCACGATTTTGCAC
>CAZEQP010000826.1:0-2033 GCA_964514345.1 uncultured Candidatus Obscuribacterales bacterium | reverse complement strand
CGAACGGACACGAACTATTGCTTCCAGATAAAATCAAAGAAAAAGCAGAAAAAGACAATAAAATAGCTGTACTCAACTAAAAAAAATACCCCAAAAACATACATAAATACGTGCCGCCAAACTGCTTTCAAGCCTGCTGCGGCTTTTGAAAAATTTCATTGAAACATAACAAATAAGATCGGACTGCGCCGATAATTCTGCCATTACTCATGGTGGCATCAAGATTTCGAGTAGTTAAAGATAAAAATGCGACCAAAATTGGCTCGCTAAATGCCGATTCTACCTGGAGCTGGAACGCTTACCTTGATCAATTCCTTTAAGAGATTTGGCTCTCTTTTCTTTTTAGTGGTCATTCGCGGCTCCTTTCTAGTTGCTTAAGCCGCTTGGCTCATGACCTTTTGACACAAACTATTTTACAGTCTCAACTTTCATTTAAGCCGCCGACACGAATTATGGTTGCTTCTTCCAGGGGTCGACAACTCCTTTCTTGATTGGAGGAAGATCTAAATACGGACGGGCTTCGCCCCAAACAATAAATCCTCCGTCAGACCAAATTAAATCGTGTGCACCTTTCTTATTTTCCAATTTGAGAAGCAATGGCAAAACAATGTCGACAAGAGATTCTTTTAGAATGCGTTCTCTGTCCGCATCGGATAGGTTTTCGTTCTTGTTATATTCGGTAAAAGCTCCTGATTGTTCCATCACTCCAATTCTTTTCGAAATATGTTCATTGTCGTGGGACGGCACTAAAATTGCAGAATTTACTTCTCGCACCACTGCTCCTACATTGAAAAATTTATCTTCGCCGTACCAGGCTGAGTCTATCCTAAGAAATGGGATCATCTCTTCAGTGATTTTGTACCATCGAGTTGAGTGCTTTTTGTATCCTTGAGGTTTTAGAATCTCACTAATTATTTTGTTCATATTTTCTAAAGGTTTCATTAGATTTCGATTTACCCTCTTAAAAGAGAGGATGGGATTGTTAGTCCCATCCTCCAAAGTTAGATTTCTAAGGTAATTCTATCATTGGGGTCCTGGATAGGTTCGAACATATATCTCAATATGTCCAGGATCCTTTTCTTGTATCTTTCCGGCGTATCTTTGACCTTGTCTGTGTCCTTTCGCAAGATTGCCTTTTCTTGCTGCCTTATCCTCAACTAAAATGCGATTGGTCTCATTGTACCAATCGGCCTTTTCATTTTTTGTACCCGGTATTGGATAATTCTTTTGCCAGTTACCTTTATTCGGGTCTAAGTCAAGCGGCGGTTCTGATTTCTTGTGATAGTCTCTGCCAGCTTTAGCGAATGGATTTTCTCCGCTGGTAGAAGACCTGTTCTTGCTCATATTCACTGTAATTGTGTGCCCTTCAGCAGCCTTCTTCAGGTTCTTTGCAGTTCTAGCAGCTCCTCGGCCGGGTATTCCCCGTGCCAATTCGACACCTGCTGCGGCCACATCGCTTACAGCGCTCGCATTTTGAAGGCCAATTTCCATTACCTCTACAGAGTCTTGCCAGGCCGATCTAACCATCATTGGCTCAGATCCCTGTTTTACCTCTTCACTCGTACCGCTTGGATCGGTATGACCAAGCGGACTGTTCTTCGCATACCGATACAAGTTCAATCCCGCACCGTACCCGATGGGATCAGGCTGCAAGAAGCGTCCGGTGACTGGGTCGTAGTAGCGGGCTTTGAAGTGGTAGAGACCGGTTTCGACGTCGAAGCGCTGGCCGGTGAAACCGAATATGGTGCCCGAGAGCGAAGGTGATTCGCCGAAGGGTGCATATTTGAATTTCGTGATCATGTTGCCGCTTGAATCGGTGCGGGCAATGATGGAGCCGACATGGTCCTGAGTGTTGTAGGTAACGGTACCACCGGAGGTGACCTGAATGATGGGGTCATCCGCTTCGAAGCCGTAGACATAGCGGGTGATGAGTGCGCCCGATGTGTCGTTGTACTCGGCTAGGATTTGGTCGCCGGCGTAGATGTAGCGGATCTTGGTGGTACCGTCGTCCTTGCGGATGTTGCGGTGGAACG
>CAZEQP010000825.1:0-2034 GCA_964514345.1 uncultured Candidatus Obscuribacterales bacterium | reverse complement strand
AAGCCGGTTCTGCCACAACCAAACAACTTGTGGCCAATCCCTACTCCGAAGTGATTTTGTCCGGTCAAACAAAAGTAAGCTGGGATGAATTTCTTCATGTAGACAGCAAAATGATTGAGACGATCAAAGCCGGAGATGAGTCGGGCGAGGATTTTATTCAAACTCTGCTGAAAGTGGAAGATGTAATTTTGCAGTCAATTGCGCTTGCTAAAGAAGGCAAATCTCTGTCCGAAATTGCTCAGTATCAACCGCGTGGTGGCATTGGCGGTGGCGAATCCGCTGCTTCAACCAATGAAGGGATTCTGGCTATGGTCTATTATTTGTACCTGGTATATCCCTCTATCCGAGCCTCTTTCGGTGACATGTGGCAGCTTACAAATCAAGAAAGATTCGGTCCCAAAAGAATAGGTACTTTGCTCAGTCAGTATGTGCAATATATTGGTAGCGGATTCAGTACCATATTTATGAAAAACGCCGCCATTAAAAATTTTGGCAAAATCAATCTTACTCATGCTATCAATTATCCTGTGAAACCAATGCCTCAAGTGGTGAACGAGTTTTTCAGACGCTGGCTGTACATAAAGATTTTCAGCAAGGGATATTTTGGTCCCATTGCTTGCGATTACTCTCTCCTGGCTGGTTTCAACAGTCTGGTCATGTGTTTTTTGTGTTCTATGGTTTTTGCCAAAGGTGAAGCTATGAAGCGCAAAGAAGATGAAATCAAAATTTATGATCTGTATGAAGTCTTCTTCAGATTGGATCGCGAATTTCTCACCATGAATCAGATTTTGCCTCAGGTAACGGTGGCGCTGTCGGTGGCGTATTCGGTACCAAAAATGGGAAGAGGAATCCTGGAAATGCTTGCCAAGGGGCAATCTACATCTGTTGAAAAATAGTATTGTCAAGCGGGAAAACAATGGCGCTAGTTGCGCGAGCGCTTGTCAACTAAAATTTGCAAACCCTTGGCTCGAGCCGAGTTTGACCGGTTATTGAATATTGTCAAGTTGGCGCAAGCTAAGCTAGATCACTTTTCACACATGACATTCTTAAAGGTATTTATGAGATCTTAAACTTCCGTATTTGTTAGGGTTACGAGCCAAAAATTTTTTCTCTTCTGCCATAGGAAGTACTTTCAAAAGACGCCCGACACATCTTCTTTCCGTAATTTTAAATGCAAACCGTGAGGTTTGAAGGATGTGTCATTGAAAGGCGTTGGAATTGTTTTTCGGGCAGAAATTAAAAATTCAAGGCGGGTTCGTACTAACACACGAGCTCGTTTCATCCACCTGCAAGTATCTACCGGCAGCGATTAACGTTGCCTGTAGAGAAAGCCAACTACAGGGTACTCAAATGAAATCCCTCATGTCTAATGTTTGGAGCGTGATGTTAGTCGCGCTCGCTTCTCTGATCGGTACTGTCTCCACTGCACTAGCAGGTCCTGCCGCGGCGCAAGCCACCGGCAACGACGGCGGCAGCTCTCTCATTTGGATCTTCATTTTCATGGTCATCACCACTGTCCTGGGCGTCATGCTCATGCGCTGGCTGCAGAACCGCTCAATGATGAGCGGCGGCGGCGGCGGCGGTATGGGCGGCTTCGGTCAGGCTAAGACCAAGAAGTTCAACAGCGAATCGAACATCAAGGTTCGCTTTTCTGATGTGGCCGGCTGTGACTCCGCCAAGCGTGAGCTCACCGAGCTTGTCACCTTCCTCAAGAATCCCACCAGCCTCATCGCTCTCGGCGGCAAGGCGGCCAAAGGCGCGCTTCTCGTCGGACCTCCGGGTACCGGCAAGACGCTCCTGGCTCGCGCCATCGCCGGTGAATCTGGTGCGGATATTTTCATCATCTCCGGTTCGGACTTCGTCGAAATGTTCGTCGGCGTAGGCGCCTCGCGCGTCCGTGACCTGTTCACTCAGGCCTCGAAGTCCAAGCGTGCAATCATCTTCATCGACGAAATCGATGCGGTTGGTCGTCACCGTGGTACCGGCATCGGAGGCGGCAGCGACGAACGCGAGCAGACGCTTGACCCGCGCCCG
>CAZEQP010000824.1:0-2034 GCA_964514345.1 uncultured Candidatus Obscuribacterales bacterium | reverse complement strand
TTATCTATGCCACCGAATCAGGTGACACAGCAAAAGTGGCCGCTCCGGTATCGATACTGGTACCGTTTCCGCCGGTGGAGATATAAATTTCTCCACTGTAAATTTTGAAGCTGTCGCCTCGATCCTCGACGGTACTTCCGGCGATGGCGCTTATCTGCACCGAGCCGCGCGAATACTTCTGTCCGTCACTGGAGAAAAAATAAGTATCGAAAAGCGGTGCCGGCTGTGTTTTGCTTTGTGTGTCCGGTGTTCGTGCCTGAGCACCCGGCAGGCAGCCTGAGGCAACTAATATGCTGAGAACTAGGATTCCGAGTCGCATTTCTTGTCGCTTAATTCCTGCGCGCTTGATAACTTTAACGCAAACCACGTCAGTATTTTAGCTAAAAGCACCAGAAAATGAAAGGCTGTCAGGGGCTAACTTTTCTGATCGGTGAACCTGACCTTTTTTACTATTGAATCAACCAGGGCATTCTTTTGATCACCTTGGCAATATGCGGTAGGAACATAAACCGACGAAACGCCCCAGAGTTTGTTAGCCCTGGCAAAGACTCGCAAAAAAAGAGGAAGTCGCGCAACATACATTTTTTCGTTTTCAACATAAAAATAGAGCAGTTGACCAAAGTCGGATATGTCTTTGATATCGCTCCAGGGGATTTGTCCGTAATAAGAAAGCTCCACTCCGTTTTCATCCAGTGTAATAAGCGGCTTATCAGAGAGCAGCTCTTTAACGTAGTAAAAAGTTGCTGCTCCAAAAAATAGTATGCTCGGCAGAACAAACCAGGCAAGGAAATCTTTAAATCCTTCCACTAGAAGAAACCAGATTCCAATTCCTACAAAAACAGCTCCAATAAGAATGAAAGTGGTCAGTTTTGATTTAGATCTTTCAACTGTGATTTTTTCCATCGAGGCTCCGTATTTGGTATCAAAATTTAGCTTAATCTAAAATGCGCAAAACTTCGGTGTTGAATAATTCCGGTTGCTCAAGATGAGGAAAATGCCCGACCTGAGCCATTATATAAATCTCTGATCCTTTGGCTAAGCCTGCGTCTATATCGAATTTATCCATCAGTTCAACCCCGATGCAATTGTCTTGTTTGCCGTGCACATAAAGCATGGGAACGTCCGGAATAGGCAGTCCGGTCAATTCGTCTCCAAATAAAGAACGGTAATGATTGATGGCAAGCTCAAGACAGGGCGGCTCCGCCAGTGACAATTTGGCAAGCCCGGCAAACTCTTCGCTTTTAAAACCTTTTGATGTCCAGTCTTTCCAAATTTTGTCTATCAAAGAAAAATTATTGGCACGCACATATTGCGCAGCCGCTTTCTGCTGAAACATAAAAACATACCAGGCTCGCTTCATCTGTTCGTATGATTGAACATCGAAAAAGACAGGCAGCGGCGGCCATGATGATGCGATCATCACAGACCAGCGCTCAGGATCAAGACTGGCAGCTACATATGCGGCTGCGGCACCCCAGTCGTGTCCGATTAAAATGCCCGGCTTGCCACCACAAAGCGCTTCATGCAAAGCATTGGCATCCTCTCCTAAAATAAGCGGTCCGGCAGGACCATCGACAGGTGCTACAGTCGGCCCGAATCCACGCAAATATGGAGCAATCACCCGCCATCCGCGCTCAACCAGTTTGGGCGCCAGATACCGCCATGTGTGCGGGGTATCCGGAAAGCCATGCAGACAAAGCACGATTGGATCGCCTTCTTGCCCGGCATCCAGGTAAGAAATTTGGGCGTCATTAATAGTAATAGAGGGCATCTATAAATGATATTCAAGAGGATAAAAGTAGTCAACTCATTGAATCATCTTGATAGTCTCAAGCCATTTTCCCACCAGCTCAGTCCAGTTTGTGATGGGAAACTTGGTGCGGCGCAAACCAAAGGCGTGTCCGCCCTCGGCATACAAATGCATTTCAACCGGCACTTTAGCTTTTCTCAATGCGGCATAGTAAACAAGAGAGTGTTCCACTCTATCCACCGGATCGTCTTGCGCCTGCAAAATAAATGTTGGTGGTGTCTGTT
>CAZEQP010000823.1:0-2040 GCA_964514345.1 uncultured Candidatus Obscuribacterales bacterium | reverse complement strand
TGTTCATTTAATGAGCTTTTAGTCGCTGCACGATAAGACAGTAAACACAAGGGGAAGAAAATGACAGATACAAATGATTCGAATAATGATCAAGATTCAAGGACAGAAACAAATTCTGCAAATAAACGCAAAAGAGGCCGACCGAAATGGACACCGCCTGATTTAAAGGAAGTACAATGGCTGGCTTCAAGAGGTCTTACACAGGCTCAGATTGCTGCTTCCTTCGGTATCAGTCCAGATACTCTTCTCGAACGCAAGAAGGATTTTCCCGGTTTTTCCGAGGCCATAAAAAAGGGACAAATGCAGGGATTGGCAGATATCACAAATGCACTATATGCAGAAGCCTGTTGTGGCAATGTTACGGCAGCGATTTTTTACTTGAAAAATCGAGATCCTAAAAACTGGAATGATAGACGTGAGCAACAAAACAAGTAGTCAACAGATGCACAGTATTTCTATCTAGAAATATCTGACCTATACTAATTCTTGTCAGACTGCTGGGTTGAAACACAGATGAGTAAGAAATCAAAGGCTTATGAGATAGTAAGCGGCAAAGCAATTGAAGCTTTGCTTAAATTCAAGAGGCTACCAGGGAAAGTAGAGCATAACGTGATGCTTGAATCAAAAGCGACTGACAGTGGAAATAAACCTATAAAGAGGCAAATTGATGTGTTGGCTCACTTTGGGGATGATGAACACAAAAAAGCGCTTGTAATTGAGGCAAAAGATTGGAAACGTGCGGTCCCCATGCCAATGGTTGATCAGCTAGTAGGCAAGCTTGCAAACTTAAACGAAAACTGCCAAGGCATGCTCATTACGTCGAGCCGGTTTACAAAAAATGCGGTCCAGCTTGCTAAACATTCTGGATTGCTGCTCTATATTTTGAGAAAAACACAACCGCAAGATTTTGTTGACAAAACCATTCCTGAAATTAAAGCCAAAGTAATAGGTCGAGCATTTAAAATTCGAAATGAGAAAATAAGAATGGCTCCAGATGTACCAGAGCAACTTAAAGTTAAAGTAGCCTCGATTTTAAAAAAGCGTGACAGCGAAATTCAAATCTGTAACTCTGAAGGCGAGTGTGTAGCAACGCTGGAAGACATTCACCTGAAGATTCGAGATGATCTTGATAAACTGGGTCAGGTCGAGACTGACTTTTTGCTTCCTTTTGCTCCAAACACTTTTATTAAAGTTGAAGATGGTCAACTCGCATTGATCACCGAGATTTTTGGTCACTTCACTTTGGTGGAAATGGGCGAGTATGATTTGCAAAATCGTTTTGACTATATTTTTACATTAAATAACTTGAAAGTTGTTCGAAATCGCCTGGATTCCGTCAACTCAACTACGCAAATACTTAAAACCCTCGTTAAAGCAAAAGTTATTGACGGTTCTCAACCGCTGATCGCTGAAAGCGATTTAGTTAGATTAAAAACGCAGTTTCGCGAAATAGAAATGGAAATACAAAGAAAAGAAAGTCTTTTGCTGACACTTCCCTTTTTTAAAAAAATATACTTTTCCGACTTACCATCTACTGAAAAATTCTTTTCTTTTTCAACCGATTTAGAACCCATAAAATTTGAAAACCAATCAGTTTTCAAACAAATTTCCTTGCAAGAAAAGTCAAATAAGCTGCAACTTGAATCAGAAAACAGAAATTGGCTGGGTGAGTTTGGAGCATCATTAGAGTACACAAAGGAACTCGATAACGCTGAAAAACTTCCTTATCAGCAGCAATGGGTTGGTGGAGTTACTTTTACCATGCCTCTGAGTGAAACTTACACCCAAGGTGAAAAGAAAAACTATCTAAAAAAAGAAAATATGCGGCTTCAATACTTAAGACAACGTTTAAGCAAAGAAACGTCCGCCGAGCAAGAAAACGAGAAAAAGCTCATCACACAGTATAATGAAACTCGGTCGGAACTTATTAAGTCCTTAGATCTGTTAAAAAAGTCTAAGCAGATAATTCAAAAAAAAATACAGCTCAACAAAGCTGACTATTTTGAAATGGCTATACTTGAAGACCGAGTCGCCGGCATT
>CAZEQP010000822.1:0-2040 GCA_964514345.1 uncultured Candidatus Obscuribacterales bacterium | reverse complement strand
GTTTAAAAGATGCAGGAAATTAGAGGCAAAAATGGCGGACTCGCAAGCATTACTGGGGGCAATCGGCAAAGCCATTAGAGCTCAACGCGAAAAAATAGGGATCTCACAGATTGAACTGGCTGAGCGTGCCGGTCTGCACCGCACTTTCATCAATAATATAGAGCGGGGAGCCAAAAATCTAAGTCTTGAAAGTCTTGTAGCCATTGCCGATGCTCTTGAAATGACAGCTTCGGCTCTGGTGCTGGAAGCTGAAGATCTGGCTAAAAACACCAATTCGGCCATCAAAATATTGCTTATCGAAGACAATCCCGCTGACATTTTTATGTTCAAGCGTTGTGTCAATTTGACCGCACATACAAGCACTGTTCAAGTTTTGCAAACCGGCCAGGAAGTGCAGTACAGACTGGATGAGTTGCGCAAAGGTGCAGGCGATCCGCCTCCCGACATTATTTTTCTGGATTTGAACTTACCCGGACGCTCAGGTCATGAAATATTGACCGACATCAAGAGCAATGAAGCTTTGAGACATATTCCAATCATCATTCTTACAACCTCGTCACGTCCGGACGACATCAAAAAGACTTATTTCCATTTTGCCAATTCATTTTTGACCAAGCCGCTTGATCCGGCATCATATGAAAAAGCAATTGATGGTGTACTCACCTACTGGTTTTCCACCACCAAAATGCCTACGATGTAATTTTGTAATTACGACTTACATGTGAATAGCGTGATCAAGAGCCGATCCTACACGATCAAATTCGGTGTAGAGTCTTTTTGCTTCTTCATCATTCATGCGACCGCCTGAAGATCTGTAATTGTCTTCAATTGAGGCTATACGATCCAGACGTCCTCTCAATTCGGCTGCTTTTGATGATGAAAGTCGCCCCGTCATCAAGTTGTAACTGATTTTGGATTCCAATCCGGCTCGCCGTCCTATCATGTCGTCGAATGCCACCACTCTGTCGCTTGTCAGATAAAGACGGCTTCCTTCGATAAGCGGAGCCACTGTTATTGTGGGTGATTTAACCACCGACACCAGTTGCGATCGAAGCAAAGCATCTTGATATGCTATAGGCAAATAACGGGCATAAGTGATAGTGCCGCCGGTGTCATAACCGGCTTGCAAGGCGGCCAGATCATCCAGTTGTTTGCGATAAACGGCTGCTTGAGCGGCTGTCAAATTGCCTGAGGCCAAGCCGGCTGAGATAATTTCCACCAGGCGATCATGACGATCCCGCAAACTGTCGCGAATTACTTTCGGTTCCACTGTAGTGATAGAAACTACATTACCAGGCACCACAGCTGGTGAGGAAACCACCACCGGTGATGAAACCACAACTGGTGAAGCTGCAACTACAGTCGGACTGTTCGAAACTGTTGTGGTTACTGTTCTTATTGTTCTTGTGCCGGATGCAGGATCCAGATAAACCAGGCTGGGCATCGGGCTTACTCTGGCATAAGAGACCAGATCACCCGAGATAGCGTCAAGCCTGGTAGCCAGAGGCAATGCCAGATCTGTTGAATAACCCAGAGCCACGGCACGATTGAAATCCAGGTTGAAAGCGTCGATTAATGCTCTCAAACGAACTGAGTCGGCAGTGTTCAAATAACCTGCCGCCATTCTTTCTGCCATCAGTCTTTCCAGTTCTTTGCGTCTTTCATCCAGAAAGACCCAGTTGCCAGAAACGACTACAGGTGCTGCTGTTGTTGTTATTACACTTCCTGCAAGCGGCGCCACTTCTCTTGAGGTGGTGGTTGTTGTAATGGTACTGGTTGAAGTGCCATCCCCATTCACCTGAATTTTTCTTTCTACCACATCTGCACGACCAGGCTGGGCGGCTGCGGCGCCGAGCATGACCAGTACAAGGGATAGCGCCAGCCTGGGAAGCCATGTAGATTTGAAATGTACTCTATCCATTGTCATGTCCCCCTTGCGTCGCATTTGTTAATGCATGGTTATGTCAAATCCATAGCGCAAAGCAGATTTAATAATGCCGATAAGCCACATGGCAGAACACCAAAAAGCTACAAAAATCA
>CAZEQP010000821.1:0-2040 GCA_964514345.1 uncultured Candidatus Obscuribacterales bacterium | reverse complement strand
TTTGCCGCCGAGCAGATTGGCGTATTCATTAGTTTTAAAATCAGACAAACGCACAATCACATCTCTGGGATAGAATGCACCAGCTATAGTGGCAATG
Source organism: uncultured Candidatus Obscuribacterales bacterium (assembly GCA_964514345.1). Taxonomy (GTDB): domain Bacteria; phylum Cyanobacteriota; class Vampirovibrionia; order Obscuribacterales; family Obscuribacteraceae; genus Aved-18. The sequence continues at coordinate 1,943 of CAZEQP010000821.1, read as the reverse complement.
CCTTCAGCCAGCTTTTGCACAAAATAATTCTGTCTTGGATTGTAATTTGCAGTCAACCGCTCAATTTCTTCTTTTTCTTTCTCGTCTTCAAGCTGATCGAAACGGGTAAGAGCAAGGGGATGTATTTTCACCTGGTGGGCGATAATAAATTCTTCGCGTGCCAGTCCCACTCCCTGGACAGGCAGGTGGCAAAGGGAGAATGCCTGTTCCGGATTTCCCAGGATCATCATTATTTTTGTTTTTGTTTGCGGCAATTCGTCCAGATTCAATTTGGACAAACTGAAAGCCAGTCTTCCGGCATAAACTTTGCCGGCACTGCCTGTTGCGCAGCTGACGGTCACCTCATTTTCATCTTCAAGGAGCATGGTGGCGTTGCCGGTGCCGACTACACAGGGTACACCCAGTTCGCGGCTGACAATAGCAGCATGACAGGTCCTGCCTCCTCTGTTTGTAATAATTGCGGCAGCCTTTTTCATAACAGGTTCCCAGTCGGGATCTGTCATGTCTGTGACAAGAACTTCACCTGCCTGAAACAAATTCAATTCATGACGGGAGCGGATTTTGCGCACCGGACCTGCACCAATGCGTTCACCTATAGCCTGCCCGTTTAATAACTCTTTGCCCTTTTCATCCAGATGCCAGGTTTCAAGCACGCTCACTTTATGTCCTGAATGGACGGTCTCGGGTCTTGCCTGTACTATATAAAGTTTTCCGTCCCGACCGTCTTTCGCCCACTCAATATCCATCGGTGTATGTTGGCCGTTTAGTTTGGAATAATAGTCTTCAATGGTGCAGGCAAGCCTGGCCAGCTCCAGGACTTCATCGTCTGATATGCTTAAAACCTGACTTTCTTCAGGCAAAGTTTTTATATTTTCAGTCGTTCTTGTGCCGTGTCCGGAGTAAATCATGCGGAACTGTTTGCTTCCCACTTTTCTTTTGATGATTGAACGAAAGCCATTTTTCAGTGTCGGTTTGAATACAATGAATTCATCAGGGTCTACACGCCCTGCCACTATATTTTCACCAAGACCGTAAGAAGATGTAATCAACACGGCATTATTGAATCCTGTTTCAGGATCTATACTGAACATCACTCCTGAGGAGGCAAGGTCTGAGCGGACCATTTTTTGCACTCCGATGGAAAGCCGAACAGACATATGATCGAATCCTTTGTCTATGCGGTAAGCAATTGCTCTGTCTGTAAATAAAGAAGCAAAACAATTGAGACAGGCTTCAAGTAGTGCCGCTTCTCCGTGAATGTTCAAAAAGCTTTCTTGCTGCCCGGCAAATGAGGCACCGGGAAGATCTTCTGCTGTGGCGCTGGATCTTACCGCCACTTCCACTTCATTTTGTTCCATCTGGCAAAGCTTGCGATAAGCTTCCTTAATTTCAAGGGACAACTCAGGAGGCAGACCTGCTTCTTTTATCATATTGCGGGCTTGTTTTCCGGCGCGTGCAAGTTCGTCTATGTTTTCTTTACTTATTCCTGTAAGCAGTTTGGCGAGCTTGTTATCTATATTTTTCTGCTCAATCAGCAATTTGTAAGCATCACTGGTGACGGCAAATCCTGGAGGCACTCTCACTTGCGAGCCTGAGAGGCGGCTCACCATCTCACCCAGAGAGGCATTTTTTCCTCCCACAAGATCGATCTGGGCCAGGCCGATTTGATCGTACCAGATTATATATTTCATCTCTTGGTCTCCGCTTTATGCGTTTGCCACCACTCGTTCTTTTTGAGCTTCGTCACTTTTTTCTTTTACAACAGGCTCTCTCACAATTATCACCGAGCATGGTGCATGTTCCAGCACAGCCGATGAAACGCTGCCCATAAGAAATTTTTTGAGACCGGTGCGCCCGTGCGAGCCCATAACTATCATATCGGCGGGCCAGGTTTCAGCGTCTTCCAGAAGCACTTGTGCCGGATGTCCTTCCAGTACAAATTC
>CAZEQP010000820.1:0-2046 GCA_964514345.1 uncultured Candidatus Obscuribacterales bacterium | reverse complement strand
TTTCATCCGCCTTGACACTAACTTCTCAGGGCGCAGACGGCACCACATATGATGCTATGATAAAAGTGCTGAACCTGGAAGGCACAAAGACTGAAATCAAGAAAAATTTTAAAGAAACGACTGAAAGTTTGAAAGAAGTCGGTGATGACACCACCCTGGCTCTTGCCAATAGTTTATTCGTCAATAAGGAAATCCCACTCTGGGAAGAATTTGTCAAAGAAGCAAAACAAAATTTTGACGCCGACTGTATGAATTTAGATTTTGGCAAAGATTCTGCAAACTCGGTCAAAAAAATCAACACCTGGGTAGCAGAAAAAACAAAGGACAGAATAACAAGCGTTGTTGATAAAATCGACCGTGACACCGCACTATTTATCGTAAATGCCATTTATTTCAAATCCAACTGGCAAGACAAATTCGATGAAAAACTGACTGCTTCAAAGTCCTTTCATACTGGTGATGAACAAATGGTGAAAGTTAAGACCATGCTTGCCGAGCGCAAAAATTTTCAGTATTTCCAAACAGATGATTTTCAGGCTCTGTGTCTGCCGTATAAAGACAATCGCTTCAGACTATTGATATTTTTGCCCAGTGAAAATTCGTCTCTTGAATCTTTTGCATCCAGTCTGACAGACCAAAATTGGAAAGACTGGCTTTCTAAATTTAAGGAAAGTCCAGGGAAAATCACCCTGCCAAAATTCAATATTGAAGATAACATGAAATTGAAGGAGCCTTTAAAAACTCTTGGTATGTCCGAAGCTTTCGATAATAAGAAAGCCGATTTCAGTAATTTTATGGGCGCGACAACCAAACCTCCGAAAATTTTTATCAGTGATGTTTTGCATAAAACACTTATGGACGTAAATGAAGAAGGAACAGAAGCAGCCACTTCTACCGTGGTTGTTATGGATCGAAAAATGGCTCAGCAGACAAACCCCTATTTTGAAATGAAAATAAATCGTCCGTTTGTTTTTGCCCTGCATGACCAGAAAACAGACAAAGTTCTTTTTCTGGGACACATAAATGATCCATCAACTGAAAGCGCTCCTTCCACCACGAAAAATGCTCCTTCCGGCTCTGAAAGCAAAGATAGTTCGACCACCCCTCTGAACCCGAGTGGAGAAAGCACTAAATGAGTGAATCCCATGAAAGCATTTTAGATCGAGTTTCTATTGCCGCTCCCTGTCAGGCAGATTGGGAAAATATGGTGGGAGACGAGCGTGAGCGCTTTTGCCAGCAGTGCACTCTCAATGTTTATAACATTTCAAGCATGTCCAAAACTGAGGCTGAAGAATTTCTTGCCTTGCGAACTCAAGGCAGATTATGCGTGCAGTTTTATAGACGCGCCGACGGCACCATAATTACAGACAATTGTCCCAGAGGATTGCGAGCCATGCGCGACCGCGGACGAAAATTGATGAAATCAGCAGCTGCATTTTTGGCATTAATTGTAAGCTCGACACCTTTTGCTTTTGCTCAACCCAGTAGTAACCATCCGGAAAGGGGAAAAGTGAGGGTAACGCCTGCTACTCAGTCAGAATCTCAAATTCAAAATCAAACTAATGTAGAACCTGCTCCTTTGCGCGGAGAAGTTTATATACCTCCTAAGAAGGATGACTCTGGTGCTAAAAATGACTCGGCTTGTTTTGTTGAAAGTGAAAAAACATTGAAAGACAAAATAGCCAAACTGGAATCAATCAAAAGTGACAAAATAAATATCGCCAGAGCCCATCTGGATCTTGCTGCTTTTTATCGTTCCAAGAATCTTCTTGAATCGGCTGATTCAGAATATAAAATTGCTGCTGAAATTCTGGCTAAATTGCCCAAAGAAAAGGCCTTGTTTAAAAATGCTCTGTTGAACAGAGCGGCAGTGCTGAAACTTATGGGCAAAGAAAAAGAAGCAACTCAATTGGAAAAAACAGCCGGCAAAAAATGAGCGAAACCGACAAGTACTTGATTCGCACGGCTTGTGAAGCGGACGCTGAATCAATAATCTCTGTACATCAAAAAGCAGTACATGTCACCGCCGCCTCTTTTTATAATGAA
>CAZEQP010000819.1:0-2052 GCA_964514345.1 uncultured Candidatus Obscuribacterales bacterium | reverse complement strand
CAGTTTTTCTGGGCACTTCTTGCTCGATGGGCGCAACTTTCGCAGACATCATAGTGCTTGTAAGTCATGTATTCAGTCTCGTATTGAGCGCGCTCAATATGGACTGGGTCTTTTATTTCATGGGCGGACTGGCATTATTTCTGCTCATATTCTGGCGTGTCAAAGACATGCACTGGGCCATTCGCATTTTGTTGATAGTAGCAATACTGGGTGCAAACTACGGTGTAGCCTGGGCGCGTCCACATTTATGGGGACACTTGAAAGAGTATCAACAAAAACGACTGACCAGTTTCGTCAATCCATACTCGGATCCAAGAGGTTCCGGTTATCACATTTTGCAAAGTCTCATAGCCATCGGCAGTGGTGGACTGCAGGGCACCGGTCTGGGCAAAGGAAATCAGAGCCAGGGAGCCTTTATTCCCGAGCGTCACACCGACTTTATTTTTGCCGTAGTGGGAGAAGAACTGGGCTTTAAAATCTGCATCTTTGTGGTTCTGGCTTATGCCATTATTTGTTTACGGGCTCTTGCAATCGCTTTCCGCAGCCGCGGTGACCCAGTGGGAAGCTCGATGGCCATTGGCTTTATGTGTATGTTTATTTTCCACGCATTTATCAATATGGGCATGACTATGGGAATCATGCCGGTTACAGGCGTTCCTCTGCCTTTTCTCAGCTACGGCGGAACGGCGCTCATCATCGACATGATTTGTCTGGGATTATTACAATCGATTTATTTTTACAACCCGCCAGAAAAACGAGACCCATGGGGTCGCTAAGAAAATCGCCGTGGGGTCGCTGGTTAGTCTTGTCTTTTGCTAATGACAATTCAAGCTTAGAGCTTTAACATTTAGTCAAAATGGCATCCGCAAAAACAAAATCCGGATTTTTCTTCCTGGCGCTGGCACTTTTTGTCGCCGCCAATTTTGCTGCGGTCATCGCCAGCAAAAGCCTCATTTTCTCTGTCAAAGACGACACAGCCGTATTCAAAGCGGCAGACTCTGCTGTCAATCAGTATGAAGCGCTCAAAAAGACACCCGACATTGTTTTGCTTGGCTCATCGCTAGTCGCCACACCGCTCTGGTGGGCGGATCGCGACATAGTGCCCAACATCAAGGACTTTTACCACCACCACGACGCAGTCACTTTCAATCAGGCTTTGCGCGCATCGGGCAAAAAAGAAGACGCCTACGCATTCGCTCTTCCGGGCGTTATGGTGAGCGATATGTACTTAATCGTGGACAAAATCTTTCAATCGAGTAAGAAGCCGAACGTCGTAGTGATGGGCATCTCAGCCCGAGACATGATGGATGATTTGCTCACAGGTGAAACACGAACTCCTGTATTCAGCAGGCTTTCGGATATATCCGACTTCAAAGGCAATCTGGACTTATATCTGTCCAGTCCTGCCGAGAAGCTTGATTTCGCTCTTAATAACCTCGTTTTTCTTTATGGCAAACGTTATCGCTACCAACTGAAAGTGTCTCAGTTCTGCGAAAAAATGATGAACAAGGTGCCCGTACTGCAAGCACCCGAATTGCAGAGACTGGCTAGCCAAGCCAGAGAGAAACAACCGCTCTTCGCCACAGGGCAAGGCACCAGACAGGAAATGTGGGACCAGAGCCGCAAAGAATATGCAAAACGTTATGAGCATTTCAATCAGCAACAGTTTGAAAAACAATCTGTTTTTCTGGGAAAACTTCTGGAACGAGCTAAACAACGCAATATCAGACTAGTGTTGATCAATATGCCTTTGTCGCAAGAAAACAAATCACTGATGCCGCCTGGACTATACGATTCCTACTACAAAACAGTTTCTTCTCTTGCTTCCAAAAACCGCGCGACTTTCCTTGATTTCAACCAGGGAGATCTTATAGCCGAAGACTTGTTTCTTGATACCGCACACATGAACGCCGACGGCGGAAGAAAACTCTGCGACAAAATTGCCGACTTTCTTAGCAAAAACTCATCTGTCGCTGATTCCAGCTACTCTATGTAATAAGATCCCCGAAATGGTCTTTTATTGGGATCAATTACTGGTATATTATTTAATCT
>CAZEQP010000818.1:0-2052 GCA_964514345.1 uncultured Candidatus Obscuribacterales bacterium | reverse complement strand
CCAATTAATTGCGGGCTTCTGAGTTTTCGGGAGCCCGTTTGATTTTCAGGGATCTGTGCCTTTTGGGATGACGAAAAACGGGCGTTTCGAGCCTCAAGGTGCATAGTCCAATGGAGGTGGGGGCTTCAAACGTCAGGTTTTCCGCCGCAACACCTTATTCTTGACGACCCGCAAGAAAAAAGAGTATCAATAGCCTCTAGTTTTTGGAGTGGTTGAAATTATCTAGAAGGTTCGTAAGGCATAAAAACGAGCCGCTTTACTTCAGTCTCAATAAATCCATTTTTGTGCAATTTCATGGCGCGATAACCCGGGGGCTTGTAGTCAAGTTTGATCCCAGTTTCATTTGGTGTGAACTGAGCACAAGTGGAAGGAGTAGCCATCAAAGCCACATCGCGCCTTTGCGAGTAATATTCCTGATGGACATGTCCCCACAAAGCCCCACGGACATTTGAATGAACATCGAGTACGTGGAAAAATTCTTTGGGATTTTGCAGAATGTATTTGTCGAAGCGCTCAGGGTCCATATTTACCGGGTTGTGATGCAGGCAAACAAGAGCATGTTTGTCTGAGTGTTTTTTGAGCAAATCGCGCAACCTGTCTAATTCTTCTTGAGCAATATTACCTTCTGTTTTGCCTTCTATTTTAGAATTGAGCATGACAATAAGCCATTTTTCCAGGACTGCTTCGGATTCGGGTTTAAACAACGGAAAAGCAGAAAAGGCTTCACGAGCCGTTTCTATTTTGTCGTGGTTGCCGAAAAGATAATAAACCGGTTTGCCCAGACTGCTTATGAGTTCAGCCAGTCGTTGATATGAACCGATAGTTTCGTCCTCTGACAAATCACCGGTCAAAAGGACCAGATCAAAAGCCGGCTCCTGCTTTTTCACCAGTTCAATTACCATTTTTAGACTTTCAAATGTGTTGAAACCAAAGAGCATAGGCGGATCTTCGCCAGTATCCGAGGGAGCAAATAAGTGAGTGTCGGTGATTTGCAGTATTTTCATAAAATAAAAAATGTAATAGAAGACGTGCGGTCAAGAGTAGCATTCATTGAATGGTTTTGTGTAAGCCCATCTGGGAATAATTTATGTGGGCTATCAGGATGTAAGTAGTGAGTAACTATGAACGCCGAACGAGACCAGCTGCAACAACCGGCGCTTGAATCGGGAGAGGGCACCATCTCCCCTTTTTCACCAATTATCACTGTGGCTGACATGAATTTTTTGTCGACAGGAAAGACTGTTGCAACGGGTTCAAACTCAGACGTATTTGACTTGAGAAACGAAACTGCCGATGACTTATATGGTCCAGCTTCCACACTGGCAAGACTTCCCGAATCAACAACTCCTCGAAACGGGCTCTTATTTCCCCGCCATCCTGCAGCAAGAGACATGATCGAAGACCAGCGATTCAATGAGTTTGGTCCCCAATTACAGCGCATGCAAGAAATGCGACAAGAGCAAAGAGAGTCGAATGCTTACGCATCTGACATGTTTAGAGCCATGGGAAATGGAAATCCGGCGGTTATACAAGATTTAGTAAAATCATTTTTTGCTGGGGAAAATACAACAGACCCGCGCCTAGCCCGAGAACGACGAGTTGCCTCCGGAGCATTGAACGAACTAAGTGGAAACATTTTAGCCAAAGGATTAGATATTCGGCTTGATCAAAACGGTGTGGAGATTGATTTGCCAAACGGTAGCGGCACCTCCACAATGAGAATCAATCGAGATGGAAGCATCACAATGAGTGGGGTTCCCATTACACCTGGAGAATTTGTTAAACAGTTGAGATCTATGCCTGCACCGGGTGGCGGACGGGATAGAGTCTAGGTTAATTCAATCGATTGAAAGATTTGCTGAAAGCGTCCACAATATTGCCTGTGTTTATGCGGTCATCTATTTTTCAAATTAGTGCGGCAGTTTTGCCCCTGCTTTTGAGTTGCCAAATTAACGCTGTTCTGGCTCAAAATTCATCAACTTCTCTAAATGTCTGTTATCCAAAAGACGGGGCAAGTATTGAGGCTCCGTCCACTTTTGTGATTGGAAACAC
>CAZEQP010000817.1:0-2057 GCA_964514345.1 uncultured Candidatus Obscuribacterales bacterium | reverse complement strand
GAACTTACAAGAAAAGCAGAACAGAACGAGGAAGCGGGTAAGTTGGCACAAGCAGCGGCTGAATATTTACTCTCCTCTGCCCGAGCGGCGAACAGGGGCAACTACCCAAAAAGCGATGAAAGAATTGTCAGCTGTGAGCGCATTCTCAACGAAATGCCAGGTGACTTTAATCCAGCCTATTTGGATGCATTGACTATTGCTTCAATGGATGACGTTTTCATTCGGGAAAATGGCGGAAGCTATAAATATAGAATTACACTTTGTCGCAAGATTCAGGAATTGCTAGAAAAATTGAATATGGTGCAGGACAAACGATCTGTAACCATTTTACTGAAGCTTCTTGAGTCTGCCAGAAAAGATGTCAGTCAAAATACGAGTTTAAGCCTGGTTCCGATACTATGTGAGTTAGCCTGTGTTTCATTGGATTTGTCTGATGAGATCAATGCCAAGAAATATGCTGAGGAGGCAATCTCAATAGCTAACAAACCGGAGCAATGGGGCATCACGTCTGACGCACTGAGACAAAATGCCTTTGTTGCGCTGACTCACATAAGCGAAGTGGGCGAAGGAAGACTCGACCAAACCGAAGAAAAAGCTCTTTTAGTGGCATTGAATATGGCTTTGACTTGCGACTTAAGTGGCACAATTAGTTTTAGGAAACCGCTTAATAAATATATTGGTTTTCATAAGAAGAAAGGGACTAAAAGAAAAATGGAGCTTGTCGTGAACAAAATCATTAATGACTTAAGAGCCGAAAATAAGGTCAATATTTCATTGGAATTTGAGTCCGCGCTGCAATCGAGTGGGTTATGGAAGGGATCGAATTCACAGTATTTTGCTTTTTGAGGAATTGTTGCCGTTCTATATGGAGTGGTGCGGCGGCAAATAATACCGAATAAGATATATAAAGCCAAAAAATATACCGTATAAGATATAAATCATTGCCATATATACCAAATAGGGTATAATACTCTTATGCTCAATTTCTCCTTAAAATCCATAATTGACAAACTGACGAATTCTCGCAAAGAACAGTCTCTGACCCAGAATGATTTTGCAGCGCTCTTACAAATTCCACAAAGCTACATTGCCAAAATCGAGAGCGGAAACACTGATTTAAGAACGACCAAGCTTATAGAAATGGCAAGAGTGTTGGGACTGGAAGTGATGCTGGTTCCTCAAAAGCACATGTACCTGGTCAATCAGGTCCTTTCGGCTGATGAGAAGCAGGAACAACGTCAAAAGCACGTTTCCATGTATGAGCCGGACGAACCTGACGATGAATAAGCCATCGTCCATTAATAGGTTACGCCCCAAATCATTAAATGTATACGTCAGTGACGTGTTAGTGGGTAGACTGACCTGTTTTGAGGGTGATTATCATTCTTTTGAAATCGATCCTGGATATGACTGGAGCCAGGGTGATCCGATTCTATCTCTTTCATTGAAGCTGCCAGATGGTAGTGTTGACTATTCTGAAGTAAATACCCGAACCCAACTGCCGCCATTTTTTTCTAATTTGCTCCCTGAAGGACACTTGAGAGAGTATCTGGCTGCTCGCGCGGGAGTCAGACCGCAAAGAGAGTTTGCGTTACTGCATGCGTTGAAAGATGATCTTCCCGGTGCGTTGAGGCTGGAGGCAACTAGTGAGTTGGCGAGAGAAAAGCGGATTGCCTCCTCAACTCAAAAGGCCGACAAGCGCACCAAAGACGATGCGTTGCACTTTTCTCTTGCGGGTGTTCAACTCAAGTTTTCTGCTTTGGTTGAGGCAGGCAGATTGACCATTCCGGCGCAAGGAATTGGTGGCTCTTATATAGTCAAACTGCCTTCTTTGCGGTACAAGAATGGGCCTGAAGATGACGTTGCCAGGGTGGAACTCGCCAGGCGCGTTGGAATAGATACAGCCGAGGTCGAGCTAAAAAAAACCACTTCAATAAAGCGCTTGCCGGAGGACATTCCCGAAAATTTCGGGCAAAGTCTGGTCATAAAAAGATTCGACCGGAACGGTGGCAAGCGCATTCACACTCAACACAGTCACCACCTTTATCGCGCCCATG
>CAZEQP010000816.1:0-2063 GCA_964514345.1 uncultured Candidatus Obscuribacterales bacterium | reverse complement strand
AAGAAGCACGTGATCCTTTTTGAAATGACCTTCGGTCACAAGATAATTGTAAAAATCCTGGGCGTCTTTTGCGGCATATTTGAGATTATGTTTGGGATTGGCAAATTTGCTTATGCCTATTACAAGCGCCCATTTGTCTTTTACCAGTGTATTATCGCCTGATGAAATTACTGTCTCAGTTGTAGTCTGATTTGTATTGCTTGGAGTTTGAGTCTCTGTTGTTGCCTTCTTGTCTTCGTTTGCCTGTGAAGTTTGGGCAGCCAGTTTTCTTTCGTATTCTTTCCAGTCGGCAATATATTTTTGCGATTCGGCATAATTGGGATCGCCTGCAGGAACCGAGGCAAGCATATTCATGCCGGCTTCTCTTTGACCGTCATTGAGCAAAGCCTGTCCCAGTTGTTTTCGCACTTCATTGTCGTTGGGAGTCAAATTAAGAGTGTTCTGAAAAGGAACGATCGATTCGCGAAACTGCTGGCGATTGAAGTAAATTAGGCCTATATTGTAATGAGCGCTGTAGCGGTTGGGGTCACAAGCCAGTGACTGTCTGTACAATGAGAGAGCTTGTTCATAATTACCTTTCAAATTTTGCTGATATGCTTGTTCTTCCAGCGCCAGCCCTCTGGCTTTCATATCGCCGCCTGAATTGGAAACTACATCTTTGGAAGAATTTTTGCCGCCTAATTTGGCTTCGTATGCTTTCCAGTCGACTATGTATTTTTGCGCATCGGCATAATTTTGATTGTCCGCCGGTATCGACTGAAGCATGGCCATGCCCTCATCTCTGCGATTATCGTTAAGCAGCGCTTTGCCCAGATATCTTCTTGTTGTATAGTCTCTGGCTGTGAGCTTCAACGTCTCTTCAAATGGCTTGATGCATTCATGATACTTTTTGCGGTTGTAATAAATTACCCCGATATTGAAATGGGCAGTGAATCGAGCCGGATTCATAGCGGCTGATTTTTTGTATAAAGACAAAGCTTGATCAAAATTCTTGTTCTGATTTTGCTTCCACGCCTCATCTTCCAGAGCCTTAGCTTTCAGCTTCATTTCTTCGGTAACATGGGCATTGTTCTGAGCAGCAACCTGAGCTTCATAATCAATCCAGTCGGCGATAAACTTTTGCGCCTCGGCATAGGCGGAATCTCCTGTCGGAACCGATTCAAGCATTTTCATGCCTTCGTTTCTTCGATTGACATAAAGTAAAGACTCTCCCAGCAGTTTTTTAGCCTGGTTGTCGCCGGGTGTGAGCCTGACAGTGGCTTCAAAATAAGGAATGGCTTCTTGATACTGTTTGCGATTGTAATAAATTACACCCAGATTATAGTGAGCGCTGTATCTGTCCGGGTCGCAGTTGATTGACTGCTTATAAAGTTCCATCGCCCGGTCGATATTCTTGTTTTTATTTTCCTCAAAAGCTTGTTCTTCCAGCTTGAGACCCTGCGCTTTTTGAGAGTCGCTGACCGATGCCAGCGCGGACAAACTAAAATTGGAACTGCAAAACAGAACCAGAACGAAAAGCAAAGCAAGTTTTTTCAGCACGATATTTCGACCTTCTCTTTTTTGCGACCCTCGATTTGTCGGGCCGCCTTGATGAAAACATTTGCTATGTTATCAAGAAAGAGATAGTCGTGCGCGCCTATAAACCTAAAATACTGTCCGCCGAACTGACTTTTAAATTGGGAAAAACGGCTGTATCGATGCTCCGGTGAGCGATGCGGCACATAACCGTAAAAGTCATAAGTTTTACAGCCCATGGCTCCGGCTCGCTTCATGGCAGCCCATTGCAAAGCGTAACCGCCCATCAGATTCCTTTTTGAGTCGGTTATCCCACCATATAAATAAGTAGCTCGTTGTCCGTAGTGCACAAGCAATAATGCACCCAGAAGGTCTTTGTCATGATGAGCCAGAAAAAGAGTGGCATGTCCTTTACCGCACAAATTGACCAGCATATTGTCGAAGAATTCTCTGGGTTCAAGAGAAAATTGGTCTCTGACACTGGCTTGACTCAAAGCGTCAAAAAAGTCTGCGGCGGCTTCTTTTTCAAAATAAGTGTATGCTGAAAC
>CAZEQP010000815.1:0-2063 GCA_964514345.1 uncultured Candidatus Obscuribacterales bacterium | reverse complement strand
ACTGGCAGGAGCATTGCTGTGTTCGCTCACTATTATTCCAGTTTTGTGTTTCTGGTTCATACGTGGAAAGGTTGTGGAGAAACACAGTCCCATTGTCACTTATTCAAGCAAAGTTTGTATTCCGGCATTGCATTTTTCATTGAAAAAACCGGGGATTCCTATAGCTATTTGTATAGCCAGTTTTATCGGTGCCGCCTGTTTAATGCCCTTTCTGGGGTCTGAATTCATTCCTTCTATAGATGAAGGACCGATTCTTTTACGCGCCAATCTACCGCCCAGTGTTTCGCATACTGAAGCATCGCGTATGTTCGATGTGATTGAAGAAACAGTGAAAAGCTTCCCTGAAGTGGAAGTGGTTATATCGCGTATCGGTCGCTCCGGTATGGGCGGCGACCTGGCCGGGGTCAACCACGCCGACGTCACAATTCAGTTGAAGCCAAAAAATGAATGGAAAACGACTAAAAGCAAAGAAAAGTTGATCAGCATGATGTCTGAGAAACTGGAAAAAATTCCCGGTCCTCTGCTCAGTTTTTCGCAGCCTATTGCCGACATGATCGACGACCTTATAGCTGGTATCAGAGCCGAGCTCGGTATAAAAATATTCGGAGACAATCTGGCCAAATGTGATGAGATTGCTGCCAATATCGAAGCTGAAATTGCCAAAGTTCCCGGTGCCGCTGATGTGCAACGCGAGCTTATACTGGGGCTGCCTCTTTTGTCGGTGAAACTCAATCGACCTGAAATCGCCCGCTACGGGCTCAATGTAGAAGACGTGCAAAACATAATTCAAACAGCAATGGCCGGTCGTGTGGTCACAGAAGTGATTGAAGACACCAGACGATTTGGTCTATTGTTGCGTTATCCCCTAAAATATCGTGACACGATAGAAGATATTTACGAGATTCCGGTTGATACTCCATCCGGTGCCATAATTCCGATGAAACGTCTGGCGTCGATATATAGAGAACGGGGAACGGTGCAGGTCAACCGTGAAGACGGACAGCGCCGCACGGCCGTTATGGCTAATGTGCGCGGGCGCGATCTGGGTAGCTTCGTGCAAGAATGCCAGGAGCGGGTGAAGAAAAATGTGAAAATCCCCAAAGGATATAAAATCATCTGGGGCGGTCAGTTTGAAAATCAACAAAGAGCCATGGCGCGCCTGTCTCTGGTTGTTCCTGTAGTCTTGTTGATTATTTTCATTCTGTTGTTTGCATCCTTTAATTCTCTTAAGAATGCCGGATTGATCATGCTCAATGTTCCGTTTGCCATGGTGGGTGGGGTTGTTGCTCTTTTTCTCTCGCACCAGTCGCTGTCCGTGCCTGCCATTATTGGCTTTATAGCCCTTTTTGGGGTAGCCGTGCAAAACGGGGTGATCATGGTCAGTTATATAATGCAATTGCAGCAACGAGGCTACCCTGTCGTGCAAGCTGCGGTGGAAGGAGCCACAATACGTCTGAGACCTGTATTAATGACGGCTCTGGTGGCAATCATGGGTCTGCTTCCCAAAATCTTTTCCACCGGCACCGGAGCCGAAGTGCAACGCCCGCTTGCCACAGTGGTACTGGGTGGACTGGTCTCCGCCACGGCGCTTACTTTGATTGTTTTGCCCACTATTTATACGCTCATCAATAAGGATAAAGAAGAGGAAACACAAGATGCGGAGCCAAGTTAAAAAACTGATTTTGATAGCAGCGTCCTTTTTGATTTGTGAACCGGCATTTGCCGTGCCACTAAATATGGTGACAGCCGGCGGCGATGTAGGTCAGTCGATCGAATTCAGAATCGACGCCGAGCAAATGGGTCAAATTCTTCTGCGTAACGGTTTAGTGAAAATGGCGGGCAAGAGCGTAACTGTCCACAGTGTGCCTGAGTGGCTTTTCGACCGGCACAAAGTGCTTTCAGGAAAAATGGTTTCATCCAAATTCATCGGCGCCGCCGGACAACCATCCACCATTTCAGGACTGGTTTATTTCTTTGAAGGCGACTATCTGCAGCATCTGGACAAATCCAGAGCCAAAGACCAGATAACACTCACAGACGGCAGATCATTCATCGGCAAAGTA
>CAZEQP010000814.1:0-2065 GCA_964514345.1 uncultured Candidatus Obscuribacterales bacterium | reverse complement strand
TGGTCAAAAGGACTGGGTGTGAGCAAAGCTTTTGCTCATGAGCTTTCAGCTTATCCCTATCTAAAAGAAATTGTCCCGCAAGACCCCGATGGCTCAAATTATCCAAACGCGAAATCATTTGCCGAAAGAAATATGACCATATCAAATAGCCATTTTCTGCAAGTCAAAGAATTCGATCAAATAATTGACGTTTTAAAAGAGATCACCCAGGTATCCTGATGACGACAATAAGATCATTTTTCCGTTGCAATAAACGAACCTGACCAGAAAAGCCAAATATGTGTCTAAACCCATATCTATCTTTGACGCGTCAAGCAGGAAAACTAGTTTTGGATTGTTTGGGTTTGAGCGGAAAGTGGCTTAATTGAAGGCGCACTGGGAGTCTCGATCGGTGAAGGTGCAGGGGCATTGACAGCAGTAGTGGCAACCGAATTATTCAAAATGGAAGGTGTCGCCTGCGGTCCAGCCATGTGTTTCACCACATTTTCGCAATAAGTCATCAATATGGGATTTTTTGTAAGTTTGCCCAGTTGATAACGGTCCAGAGCCAGGTGTGACTTTTCGGATATCACTGTGCTGCGGCTGGCAAGACGCTTATCCAGATAAATTTCACGCAGCATCTTATCTTCTTCATCGCCGCCAGTGGCCATTGTGTAAAAGAACAAAGCAATTTGTGATGCCGGTGCCACCACTGTCGGACTCATAGATGCGATACCCAGACTTGTTTTTATTGTGCGTGCTGTAGCCAGATACAATTTGCCGTGACCATTATATTTATGCACAGCCGCCACCACATCTTTGATGACAGGATCTGTGTCTTTGCAGATTTGCATTATCGCTTTTTGTTTTTCCTGGCGCTGGCTGATGCTCCAGACTTTTCCGTCCATCGCTTTTATGGTTGAAGGATTTCTTGACCATGAACGAAATTCAAGCACTGTTTTTCTGGCCAGGTCGTCACCGACAAGTTCTTTCAGACTGTTGTAGGCAATTGTGGCTTGTTGTTTGTCTTCATCAGCATCTGAAAAAGAACCGCCCAGGGCGGCTGCCAGGTCCATGGCAGTTGCCACCACAGCCAGTTCCACTTCGTCTTTATGCTGCTGGCTGAGCCATTCAGCTGAGCCTTTACTTTTCAATTTTTTCTTTTCTTCCAGAATAACGTCGCCCATTTCACTCGACGGTGTGGAGCCACGATATCCAAAAACATAATTGAGCGCGTCAAGCGATTTAGCCAGTGCTTTGCGATGAGCTGATTTATATGTTTTGACTTTGTTGTCCAGAGTCTCAGTGCGCGGATGTTTCAAATGAGCCATATTGACCAGCTCGTCCACAATTGTGGGGGGATTTTCGCCTTTGGCAGTGATTTCCACTCCCGCTTTGAGCATTGAACTTTCATCCAACTGCATATGCGGATGCAACAGAACAATTGGTGCAGGCGCAGGCTCTGTGATTGAAGCGGCGAAAAGCGGCTGATGCAGGACCAGAGTTGAAGCTATCAGGGCTAAAAGTGCAGCAGTGCGAATTTTGCCGGATTTAAGGCGAGTTGTCATATAACCCTGCCAAACGGAGTAGTCAATTATACCGACGGGTCCGATGCCAAGTACTAGAAAGATATTATCTATTAATGCTCACTGCAAATCTAATTTAGTCGACTCCACCCGGTCATCTTCGTCCAGACTGATTTTCAAGGCGGCATAACTGTCAGGTGGATCAAAATAGTATCCAATAAATTTTATCCCGGGCTGGTATTTAACCGACATAGGGTCGTCCGGTTCACCCATAATCGCGATCACTTTTGAAACATGCATCCCCAGAAGTACTTTGCCTAATACAATGTCGTCCACAAGATGGCTGCGTTCCCAGTCTGAAGCCTTCTTCCACTTTTTCATGGCTACCAGTCCGGCTTTTATCTCATTGTCAGTCGGCATATGATGCGAAAGATGATCGCCTGCAATCACTCTTTCATGCCTGGCTTTCAATAACATTGGTCCGACAAATAAGGCCAGGGCGCAAAGGAACATCATCAAGAGATACCCACAGCATTTTATGGGGTCAAAACCTGACACTA
>CAZEQP010000813.1:0-2073 GCA_964514345.1 uncultured Candidatus Obscuribacterales bacterium | reverse complement strand
AGCAAGACTTGATCTTTGACTTTCCACTGAGGACATAGTTGAAATCCCTGCCGGGAAAAGAGCCAAACTACCTACCGGAATAAAAGTAGAAATACCTCAGGGTTATGAGGGTCAGGTCAGACCGCGCTCAGGTCTTGCCGACAAATTTGGCATTTCACTGACCAATTGTATCGGTACGGTAGATTGTGACTATCGCGGCGAAGTGATGGTACTCATCATTAACCACGGAGACGAAGCTTACACTTTTCAACCCGGAGACAGACTGGCTCAGCTTGTAATCACCCCTGTAATTCAAGTGAAAATAGAAGAAGTGGAAAGTGTCAATGAAACCGCCAGAGGCGAAGGCGGATTCGGTTCAACCGGCAAAAACCTTTTAACCGTTTAAATTATGTCTAAAAGAATAGTCATTGCAGGCATTAACGGGCGCCTGGGTAAAGCAAGCGCCCAAGCCATTATTGCCTCAGGTGACTGTGAACTGGTGGGTGGGTTCGGACGTAAAAATGCCGACTATGTCGGAGAAGAGATTCCAGGAACTGACATTCCCATCGCCGCAGATTTGCAGTCTATTAATGCAGAGGCTGACATTTTGCTTGAATTGTCGTCGCACTATAGCGCGGTCAATAACGCCAGAGCCGCACTAGAACGGGGTATGCGCTTTGTCATCGGCACATCCGGTTTGAGCTCAAAAGACATTACAGATCTGGGTGCGCTTGTAAAGGAAAAGGGCACAGGGTCTATGATTGTGCCCAATTTTTCTATAGGGGCAGTTTTGATGATGGAATTCGCCAAAACGGCGGCAAAACATTTTCAGAATGTGGAGATTGTCGAGACTCACCAGCCCCATAAGCTGGATGCTCCTTCCGGCACAGCGTCTCACACACTGAGAAAGATTGCTGAAAACAAAAAAGAGTACAACCCGAAAATGGTGGACGAAAAAGAGCTGATGCCTGGAGCCCGTGGGGCTCGACACGAATCTGGAGTACGCGTGCATTCGCTTCGATTGCCCGGTCTTATTTCGCGCCAGGAGGTCATTTTTGGGTCGCGGGGAGAGCTTTTGGTAATAAATCATGACAGCTATAATACTGATTGCTTCATCAAAGGCATACTCTTGAGCCTTAGAACAGTACAATCTTTAGATGGATTAGTGGTAGGTCTTGAGACTCTTCTGTAAGGACGAATATGAGAAAGGAACTGAGAGTGGCTATTTTAGGGGCAACAGGCCGTGTAGGTCAGGAGCTCTTAGCCGTTTTGGAACAAAGAAACTTCCCTGTAGCTGAGCTTGTTCCGCTGGCAAGCGCCCGCTCGGCCAATACTTTTGTAGAGTGGAAGGGCAAGAAACTTGAAGTCAAAGAACCTACAGACGAAATATTTAAAAACTGCGACCTGGTTCTGGCTTCAGCCGGTGGATCTGTGAGTAAAGAATGGGGACCACGCGCGGTCAAGCAGGGTTGTGTTTTTATCGATAATTCCAGTGCCTTTCGTATGGAAAAGGATGTGCCACTTATAGTTCCTGAAGTTAACGGTCCGGAATTGAAAAACCACAAGAATATCGGTTTAATCGCCAACCCTAACTGTTCAACTATTCAATTAGTGGTTGTGCTCAAAGTTTTGCATGAACTGGCCGGTCTAAAAAGAGTTATTGTTTCCACTTATCAAAGTGTTAGCGGCGCAGGTAAAGAAGCCATCGACGAGTTGTCGGCTCAGACTAAAGAAGTACTCTCAGGTAATGAAGCCAGGCCTGAAGTTTTCAAACGTCCTATCGCTTTCAACCTCATTCCTCATATAGATGTCTTTTCTGAAGACGGATACACTTTTGAAGAAATAAAAGTGATAAACGAATCACGCAAAATTCTGGGTCTGCCTGATTTAGCTATTACTTGCACGGCTGTCCGGGTGCCTGTGGTGATAGGTCACAGCGAATCGGTTACTTGCGATCTGGAAAAACAGGTAAATCCTGCTCAAATAAGAGAAAGCCTGGCAAATAACTCCGCCATTGAAGTTTGGGATGACTGGTCGCAAGCACATTATCCTACACCTATTGATTGTGCCGGAAAAGATCCTGTTTATGTGGGA
>CAZEQP010000812.1:0-2086 GCA_964514345.1 uncultured Candidatus Obscuribacterales bacterium | reverse complement strand
CCGGAAGACTGATGATGAATTTGGAGCCTTTACCCACTTGTGACTCTACATTTATAATGCCGCCGTGCAGTTCAACGATTTTTTTGCACATAGCAAGACCCAGACCGGTTCCGGCATATTTTGTTTCTGGATGAAGCCGCTGGAACATGCGGAAAATTCTGCTTGAATCCTCCATGTCAAAGCCGATGCCGTTATCCTCAACAATTATGTTGGCAAAACCGCCGTCTTTTTCGCAATAAATCTTGATCACAGGACTTGTATTTTCCGACCTGTATTTGATGGCATTAGCCAGCAAATTTTGAAACAGCTGAGTAAGATAATGAAAATTACCGCTCACTTTCGGCAATTCTTTCACTTCAATTTGTGCTCTGGATTCTTTGATTACAAGCTGCAAGTCTTCTTGCACTGATTTTATGACTTCTTCCAGACTGACAGGAACAGCGATGAATTTTTCTCTTCCAACCGCGCTGAATTTGAGCACGTCGTCTATGCGAGCCATGGCTTTGCCTGCAGCAGAATGAATAAAATCAAGAAATTGCTGAGCTTGATCGTCAAGATCCGGACCATATTCGTCTTTAAGCAAACGTGAATATGTGCCCATAGTTCTAACCGGTTCTTTCAAATCGTGCGCTGCAATCCAGGCAAATTCTTCCAGTTCTTTATTTGATTGAGCCAGACGCTGTGACGTTCTTAATAGCTCGCTTTCGGCTTGTTTCATCTGGGTGATATCGCGGAAAATGGCCGCTCCGCTTGAAACATTTCCTTCTTCGTCTTTGATGGCTGAAACGCTTAAGGACAAATAAATGAGCTTGCCGTCAGGAGTGGCATGAATAAACTCAAGGTTATTCATTTTTTTGTCTTTTTTGATGCCTTCCAGAATGGTGTCGCATTCGGCCCCGATTATTTGTCTCAGTCCTTTTCCTATCGTGGATTCGATTGAATATCCGAAAAGTTGTTGAGCGCCGGAGTTCCAGCTGATAACAGTGCCGTCCAGCATGAAACTAATAATGGCGTCGGTGCTTGACTCTACAATTAGAGCCAGTTGTCTGCTTCTGTAGTCGGAAACGTCATTGATACTGGTCAAGTTTTTCGTGTGCCTCCGCAACGCAAAGCATAGTTTATCGACTTTCGGGTATCCAGATCAAATAGCAAATATTGACAATTGTAAGGTTGCGGCAACAGCGTAAAAAGGGGAATAATGTGGGTGTAGCTTCCATTTGTTGTTCCAGGAGCAGGTCATGGAAAGAAAAACTTATAAAACCGGCAACCCCGCCTTAAAAGAAGGTGTTTTCGACAAATATAAAGAGCAGGCAGGCGTAGCAGCAACACCTGACGGACGGGTTTTGAGCGCCGGTGACAGTATGACTTTGCAGGGGACGGTGAATAAGAGTTTTCTGCTGCTTTTCATCACTATGCTGACCGGTGCCATCACCTGGCATTATGTTTTTCAACCGGCAGGCGCAGTCGCCGTGATGCCTGTAGCCATCGGCGGAATTCTGGTTGCTTTGGTGGTGGGGCTGGTGATTATATTTAACAATCATCTGGCTCCGGCACTTTCTCCTTTTTACGCCGCATTCGAGGGGCTTGCTCTGGGGTGCATTTCTGCTTATTACGAAGCCAAATATCCCGGACTGGTGGTGCAATCGGTGGGACTGACCACTTGTGTTTTTCTGGCTCTTTTATTTGCGTACACTTCAAGACTGATTAAAGCCACTGAAAATTTCAAACTGGGTGTGGTGGCGGCAACCGGCGGCATTTGTATTTTGTATTTGATTAATCTGGTCTGCATCCTGGCATTTCATATGCCAATTAAACCTATTTATGATGCCGGTCCTGTCGGAATTTGTTTGAGTTTGTTTGTAGTCACCATAGCCGCTCTCAATCTGGTTCTTGATTTTGACTTTATCGAATCGGGTGTGGAAGCTAGAGCTCCCAAATTCATGGAGTGGTATGGTGCATTTGGGCTTCTGGTCACTTTGATCTGGCTTTATCTGGAAGTTCTGCGTCTGCTTGCCAAATTGAGGAATCGCTGATTTGCCGATGCGCTAAAGTATTTTTGCGCAACCGTCGGTATTGCTTTGCACCA
>CAZEQP010000811.1:0-2092 GCA_964514345.1 uncultured Candidatus Obscuribacterales bacterium | reverse complement strand
AGTTCGGTTCATAACGGCAAATATTTAAGATTACTGACAAGACCCCTTGGCGCAGACCAGTGGACCGGCAACAGGCACTTGAATTATGGCACCGACAAGCTTTCAGTACATCAGGTAAAATTTAAATAAGAGAGTTTTCAATTCTTTTGAGAGAGCAGGAAAGATTTTCGTCATTTCCTGCTAAGTACTCAACAATAATTGGTAATTAGTAAGTATATATTGGCACAATACACTATATACGAAACGAAAAGTCGAAAATGATATACCATGGTCTTTTAGCTACCCGTCAATTCTTTGAGGTCATCTAACTTGTCAAGCTGGAAATCTTTTACTAAGGCACGCATTGCAATACCTCTGGCTAGCTGCCTTCTATTTCTCGGTGTACAAAACTGGATAATCGCCCAGGAAAGAACCTCAGACCAACCTCATTTGCTGGTAGCTGACGGCGGTGACAAAAAGAATTCGATAATGCTTGCCCAGGCCAAACGCACTGCCGTTTTGCCTCAGGTTCTATATTTCCGTGCCTGGAAATTAATCAAAGACACCTTTTATGAGCCCAAGTTGCTCACTCAAGACCAGGACTGGGAGCGCTGGAAACATAAATATGACGGCAAGCTCAAAACTCCTGACGACGCCCACAAAGCCATCGAGACCATGCTTTTCAGCCTGGGAGACCCTTACACAAGATTCCTGGATAAAGAAGCTTTCGACGAAGAAAAATCCCAGATTGAGGCCCATTTGTTTGGAGTCGGCATGCAGCTGGGCATGAACAAAAGCCATAAAGTAGTCGTAATCGCTCCCATCGAAGGAACCCCTGCTTACAAAGCCGGTGTGCGTCCCGGTTGGGAAATTACTCACGTCGACGATAAGCCTGTAAATGGCGAATCGCTCGATCAAGTGGTTAAACGAATCAGAGGTGAAAAAGGCACTGAAGTCAAACTGACTTTTATGGCAAGCGGCAAGAAAAAACAAGTGCCTTTGCTGCGTGACGAGATTCCGATCCGGGCTGTGGCAAATGCTGAAATCTTGCCGGGTAATATCGGATATATTCGACTGGATAGTTTCATTTCATCAAAAGCCAACAAAGAAATGAAAGAAGCTCTCAAACGAGTGGAAAATACCGACGGACTGATTCTGGACTTGAGAAACAATCCCGGCGGCTTGCTCACAAATGCTATCGAAATCGCCAACATGTTTTTGAAAAAAGGCGTCATCGTGAGCGTAATAGACTCCGACGGCTACAAAAACTCCACCTTCTCATCCAATTCTCCGATAAACAATCAACCACTGGTAGTGCTCATCAATAAGGGCTCAGCCAGCGCCTCTGAGATTTTGAGCGGTGCTTTGCGAGACAACAACCGGGCAAAACTGGTTGGTCAGAAAACATTTGGTAAAGGATTGGTGCAAGCTATAAACCGGCTCGACGACGGTTCCGGCATTAACATAACTATTGCCAAATATCTCACCCCTAATGACACCGATATCCACAAACACGGCATCCAACCTGATTTCAAAGTGGCACTCAAAGAAAAAGATTATGAAGCCGGCAAAGGTCCCTGGTGGATTGACCTAAATTACAAAGAGTTCGACAAATCGCCCACAGACGGCAAAGATGTCCAGCTCAACAAAGCAATTGAAGTAATTAAGCAGGAAATCTCCAAGTCGAAAAATGAGCACGAAACAGCCGACGCCTCGTCGGTGATTCAAAAAGAATCAAGCTCAGCCTCAGCTTCAAGCAGTTCTGAATCTACAAAAGAACAAGAAAGCGACTAGTCAACTCTTTGCGGCTTCCGCTAAACTCCGGCAGTCCATGCCCTCTAGCAGTCCATGCCTTCGATGGCACGACCGTGGTGTTTCAATTGAGTGGTCACTGAAATTGTGGTGGCTTCAGACATCAGCCAGTCAGGCGCTTTGCGACCGGTTAAAACAAGGACACTTGGATCTTTTCTGTGCGAGAAAGCTTCTTTCACTTTGTCCCAATCAACCAGTCCGACCCTTGCCACATCAAGAATCTCGTCACCAATGACGATATCATCACCGGCGGCAAGCGCCTGGGCAATATAATCAAGACCTTTTTGAGCCTCTTCTTTAT
>CAZEQP010000810.1:0-2097 GCA_964514345.1 uncultured Candidatus Obscuribacterales bacterium | reverse complement strand
AAATTCGGTTCTGTTCTTTGATGGCCTCCGGGTCGATTCGCTGTTCAGGTTCCGGCTCAGTCATTGCCGGAAATTCAAAGGTGCGGGTTTCTGGTTCCGGCTGTTCTGTTTTTGGCTCCATTACTGGCAACCATTGGCCGTCTATTTGTTCCAGAACAAGGCCGGTTCTGAGTGTTGCGGTTTTAGTCATTATCAAAAAAGTTTAGTCTGCTCAAAATTGTACATCTGTTCTGGTTCAAATAAAACGGGTTTATTTCTGTGCGCCTCAAATCGTGCGTTACCCTGTTCAAAGTATTCCGGGTCGATCTCGCAGCCGTAAAAATCTAATCCTAAATCCCATGCGGCTATCCTGCTGCTTTGGCTTCCTAAATGGCTATCGAATATCTTTTGGCCTGGTTTGGCGTAATTCTGGAAAATCCATTTGTAAAGGGTTACCGGCTTTTGTGTTGGATGAATTCTTTTTTCTTTTTCTTTCATATTCCCCTGAAGCATACCCTGCCACTTGAAACGAAATATTCTTACAGCCGTTTCAAAAGATGTAAATGCAAGTTCGCAGTCTGCAAAATCTGTTTCTCCGTTCATTTTGTCCCAAACAATCCAACAGGAACTATCAACAGGAATTCTACTAATGAAATGATTTGCGCCCCAAACGATTTGTTTTTTTGACACCCTTTGAAGTTCTTTAAAATAATCTATTGATGGCGGCTCTTTATCCCATTCTTTCTCGCTATACTTTTTCGATGTAGCGAGCATGCCACGTGAATGATTTGATTTGCCATCTTCGCCAATCCCATAAGGCGGATCGACCACCGCCAAATCAAAGGATTTATCAGGCAGCCCGGCCATGTACTCCATGTTATCAATCAGGTATGTTTCAGATATTGGCATTGTTCTGCGCCTTTTTTACGGGACAAAGCCCGAAGTGATGAAATTTGTAAATCGCACCGTTTTTGCACGGGGAAAGGTGCAAATATTTTTGCGCAACTTATTGATTATCACGCATGAAGTGAATATTTGCACCGCCCCGCATGCCGATTACTGATTTAGTTTTCTAAGTATAGGAACGATCTTGTCTACTGTTCTAAGCGCGTAACCTGTTTCATAGGCTATTTGCTTGTATGTCATATCCTTATTAAGAAGCCAGAATGATTTTATTATCTTAAACGTTTTGGGAGATATCGGCTTCCCTTGTATTGCAGTTGCTTCATCCTCTGTTATTTCAACATTAGCATTTCTCATTGCCTTTGTTTTCAAATACATTGCAGGGCTAACATAGTCATTAACAGCGCATTTTAAGAGGGATACAGCAAGGTGTTTAAATGTTTTTGCAGATGTCCATGGACTCATTTTTCTAAAATAGCCCTCGATGTGAGAAAGGTCTTCTTCGTCCAGGTGAAACCATTCGTTACTTACCTTTTTTGATGCAAAAATTGTGTGAAGGTTTTTCTCGTCCTGCTTTTCTCCTGCGTAAATATTGTGCAGTGTAGCACTTGGATTTGTAGACCTTATTGCCTGAATCCTCGATTGAGGGTCTGTTGTGAATCCGATTTTGTAAATGTCGCGGGCATGTCTTACGATGTAAATAAATGGCATAATATTTTGAGTTAAGTTATTAATACTCAAAGATAATGCTTTTATTTTAAAGCGCAAATTTGCGTACGCATTTTTTAAATTTGCGCTTCACGAATCCTTTGCCCTGTATCTTCAAATCGCCTTTGGTCTGCCGCGTAAAACGCTTTTACATAATCAGCAAGCGACCGCTCCGATAAATCAATGCTTTTGATTTTTGACATTGATTTGGCGCTTTGCCCTTCCGTCCAAAGTTCTTTTATCTGCCGTGACCTGTGCCGGGTCTGTTCCGTTTTTGCCCATCCCCGGCAATATTCATTCAGGTAGGCTTCATCGTACCCGTCTAATCCTTCGCGCTTCGCGGCTCCGGTTTGATTGACGTTCACCGCTTCGTAATGCTGCGAATCCTTCCAGTGACCTTTGAACCCAAACTGATCAACCTTTTCCGCTTTCTGCTTTTGAATTTTCGGCTGTCGCTTCGTTGGCCGTTCCTGGATTTCGTATTCTGACATATCAGGAAGGAAAAAT
>CAZEQP010000809.1:0-2100 GCA_964514345.1 uncultured Candidatus Obscuribacterales bacterium | reverse complement strand
AGTTCTTTCCGGCTGAGCAGGCTGCATTCCATCGCCGCACTCAACTGTGCAAGAAAATACTTTACGCTTTCCGGAACCTGGAACCAGATGACGGCTGTAAGCGTAATCATCCGATGAACCGGAAGTCGGATAGAGCGCGTTAAAAGATGGTTTGACAATATATGTAGTGCCACGACACTGTCTGAGCGCTTTTTGCATACTTGTTCCCAATTGCTGAAAAATCGGCAAATCAGCCGGAGGCATGTACTCTTTATATTCAAAAGCCGGGTCTGCTATTACCATACCGCGCCTACCGTCGTATGAACGCTCCCGAAAATTTTGATTGGGTTTATCAGTTTGAATATCGTCATCGCTCCAGGGATGCAGAATTTGTTTACCTGAGCTGTGAAGGTCTATCATGCATCTTATATTTGGATAACTATCCAGAATGTATTTGACATTTTGAGTTTCAGGCTCCGAGTTCGGCTTGGATCCGCGATAATTATCTTGGTTGGGGTCCGGACTGGTTCCGATTCCGCTGTCCCACAGGATGTCGTAATTTCTGTTTATGTCGACACCAACAGCGCCACCACCGACCTGGGCATTGCGATTCTTTCTCCAGCTTCGATTACTCGAAAGCGCCCACTCTCTGCCATCCGGATTGACCAGAGGAAAAACTATAACATTCAAATTATTGATAATAGAATTTATATCAGCAGCAGGCACTATGTAGTTTCCCAGCTGGAGCCCTTTGTTTTGCTTTGCTGCTTCCAAAAGCCAATAGGCAAAGTCGATACAAATCTCAGGAGTCATGAGTTCGCGGGCATGCACCCCGCCTATTATGAAAACCGATTTGGTCGCCCCTTTTCCAATATGCAAAAAGTATGACTCTTTGTTGTTTGCTGTTCTGTTAGGCAGTTTCTGGCAGGTCACCAGTCCAGCGTATGTTTTGGGGTAGCTTAGAATCACATTGTTGATATCATTCACAGTCCACCACTGCTCCGGACCGCTTCCAGGACCGGCTCTTTCCGGAGTAGTATCCTCAGGCATGGCAAGAGCCTCCATTCTGTCCTGAGGAATAATTTCAAAGTCTTTCTTTTTTAGCTCTGCAATTTGTTCATCTGAGAGTTCAGCCGGAACTTCAAAATTATTGTCATCAATTTTTTTCGCTGAATTGAAATGAATCGCATAATTCGTTTCTTGCAGTGAACGCATTTGCTCTACCGATTTTCCACGTAAGCGCACCAAAGTACCTGGGAACATAAATATCCCTCCAGAAGATTTTTCGCGACGACCAGGATAAAATTGTCGCACGAATAAGGTGTCAAGAAGAAAAATTTAATACGCCGCTACTTAGAAATTTTCGGCTCCATATTATGACCGAAAAACCCCCGGGTTCTGGAAAAAATAACATTAGTTGTTATCGGATCCGAGTCCTTTATCCTGTCGTTAAATCCATCGCAAGTGACAAAGCACCAGTCGCTTACTGTATCGTTTTTCAGATTAATCCTGAAACCTTCATAAGCGCCTACGCAGCTACGACTGGGAAAAGTGTAGTACAGAGAGTCGAACCCGTTGTCCATGCCATAAAGCTGTCGAGGCTCGCCCAATAAAGCTTTTACTTCGCTCTGTGGCATTCCAATCAAATTGTAATCGTTCAAAAACCGACCGAACATTTCGATGCCTCTAATGGGCGAATCGCGTCTTTCGCACCAATAGTGGTGGTCAAATTTACCCGAATCAGTTTTCACGATTTCTTTTATACGATCGCTGGGAAAAGGCATCTGAACTTGATGATTGCTCGGCCATTTAATGCGTG
Organism: uncultured Candidatus Obscuribacterales bacterium; assembly: GCA_964514345.1. Classification (GTDB taxonomy): domain Bacteria; phylum Cyanobacteriota; class Vampirovibrionia; order Obscuribacterales; family Obscuribacteraceae; genus Aved-18. The sequence continues at coordinate 302 of CAZEQP010000809.1, read as the reverse complement.
GTGGAGGTACAGATCCTGGATTACGAGAAAGAGTTGTAGGTTCTTCCTCCCATGTCTCAAGATTGACAATTGACTTCTTTCCGCCGTCGCGAATTACAAATGCGAAACCAGGCTTGAGGAATAGAATATGTCCTCGCAATGGCTGCAGAAGTACTTTCCCCTTTATGTCACACAAACCCTGATAGTTACTGCCTTGAATCGGCTTCTTATCATTCCTGTCACCAAAAAGTAAAATCGTGTCGGAGGAAAATCTTTTCAAAACTAATTCTGTGTCTGCATCCGCCTTCTTGCCAAAAGAAAAA
>CAZEQP010000808.1:0-2102 GCA_964514345.1 uncultured Candidatus Obscuribacterales bacterium | reverse complement strand
ACTGTATTCATTTATCCGGTAGGTTTCTGTCTGATTATCCCGGCCCTTCCCACCTACTCCCAAAAATTGCTTGCACGTGAATTCTCTGTAGGGCTTTTGATAGCCAGCTATTCATTAATGCAGTTTTTTTTCACTCCCATATGGGGGCGTTTGTCCGACAAACTGGGGCGTCGCCCCATGCTTATTTTCAGTCTGGCGGCTTCGGCTCTTGGTTATTTAATCTGGGGTCTCACCGATTCTTTATGGATGCTTTTTCTTTCGCGTATGGTGGCAGGATTCGGCAACGCCAATATTGCAGTGGCCCAGGCTTATATAGCCGATGTCACCACTCTGGAAAACAGAGCCAAAGGTATGGGACTGGTGGGCGCCGCTTTTGGATTGGGTTTTGTGATAGGCCCTGCCATTGGCTGTGGTTTGAGCGCCATGGGATTGGGGCTGTCCAGTCTGGGATATGTGGCGTTTTCTCTCAGTTTGCTCGATTTAATTTTGACCGCCATTTTATTGCCTGAACCGGAAAAACGTTCAAACGCCGGCAATGAAAGATTCGCCATCAGTCCCAAGTTTTTCTTCGATGTGCTCACAGACCGCCGTCTTAAAGTTTCACTGGCTATTTTTTTCATCTCCACTTTTGCTTTCGCCAATATGGAAGCTACTCTGATTCTTTTGACCAACCAGGTTTTCAAATTCAACAATGTGCAAAACATGGTTATGTTCTTATATATCGGACTGCTTATGGTCTTTGTTCAGGGAGGAATGATCCATCGTCTGAACAAAAAATATGGCGAAAAGAAATTGATCGTCATCGGGGCTGTTTTAACCGCCCTGGGTCTCTTTCTTACTCCTGTGTCGCAAAATCCGGTGGTACTTTATGCGGCGCTGGCCGTGCTTGCTATCGGTTCTGGTATCAACACACCGGCCAATCAAAGCATATTGTCCAAACTGGCCCCTCCTGATACTGCAGGTGGTGTGCTTGGAGTGGGGCAGTCACTGTCTACTTTAGGCCGAATAGCCGGACCAATCATCGGTTGTTTTGCTTTTGAAAATCTGGGTGTATCCAGTCCGTATGTGATAGGAGCAGTATTCATGCTGGTTGCATTTGCTCTGGGATTTATGCTTCCTGACCCCAGCACCAATGCCAGAGAGAATCCGGAACCGGCTAAGGTTGCCGATTGATGTCAAGCGGCGCGTAAGTTGTCAAACTTGCAAATTGAAAAAATATGTTATGATTAAAAGAAGCTTAGCATTTTTCTCAGTGTGCTACTTAGCAAGTAGTACCGAAAAATTTGGCTAGAGTTCTTAACCGTCGTTCTAGTTCAATACACTAAAAATCAGTGTTTCTCATATAAAAGGCATAAAGCCGGGTTAGTAATTATGGATTTACGAAAAATAAAAGTCCAGCCGCAGAATTCGCAAGGCACTCCAGCAAAACAAGTGCAAAAGCGGTATCAGCAGGATCTCAAAAAATACCAGCAACAGATAGAAAAAAGTAACAAGGCCGCAGGTCGCAATTGCGCTGCTTGACAGGGTCTTTCTTAGCTCTCAGCCCAAAGTAATTATTAGAGTTATTCACAGTAAATACTAAGCCTGTGCTATAGGATTAGTGTCTTGATTTTGCAACTAGTAATACTTTGTTGGTAGAGGTTTTATATGAAAGCTATGGTTTTGGCTGCCGGTGTAGGTTCGCGATTAGAGCCACTAACTTCCGCCGTTCCCAAACCGCTTGTTCCTATAGCCAATGTTCCTGTAATGGAACATATAGTCGATTTGCTTGCCAAACACGGTATCAAAGAAATAATCGCCAATTTGCACTATTTGCCAGAGCAAATCAAAGACTATTTCAAAGACGGAAGCGACTTCGGCGTCAATTTGCAATATATCCAGGAAAAAGAATTGAGCGGAGACGCCGGTGGAGTGAGAGCTTGCCGTGACTTTTTTGGCCAGGACACTTTTATCGTAATGATGGGAGACCTGGTTACTGATGCTGATTTATCCAAGATCATAAATGAGCATAAGAGCAAAAAAGCGGTGGCCACCATCGCATTGAAAACCGGCGCCTGGTGGGTGAGCGGCGATCCCTTGCGGGCACTCGCCGTGCTCGTCGT
>CAZEQP010000807.1:0-2112 GCA_964514345.1 uncultured Candidatus Obscuribacterales bacterium | reverse complement strand
GAACTACAAGGAATTGCCGTAACCGAATTGGGCAGGCGTTTTTACAATGACTGGTTCGAGCACAGAAAAGACCCATTTGGTCAAGACTATTACTGGCTCACCGGTCATGCTGTCGACCATAACGAAAAAGAAACTTCAGATGTGGTCGCCTGCGCCAATAGAAAAGTCTCAGTCAGTCCAGTCAGCTTCAATATGACAGATCATGCCAGTCTGAAATTGCTTGAAAATCATCATATTTTCGAATCTGTTTTAGGAATGGGACCTGGTAAATGAACACAGTACTAGATCCAAACCAGGCTTTTAAATCGCTCATAGGCGATCCTGACTGGACTTTCAAAATTGGTGTGGGCGGCATATTTAACGCCATGTCACTGATTGTTCTCTGGGGCGGAATGATGATGCTACCGGTCTCATTTTGCTGCTGGGCTTTGACTACAGGCTATGTATTGCGGGTTTTGCGCAGCAAATCCAGAGACCCCCAGGCAAAATTGCCCGACTGGAATGAGTGGCTTGACCTTTTTGTGTCGGGAATGAGCTGGCTTGCTATCGCTTATGGATTTGTCACCATGTGCGTTTTGTTTTATTTGACCAGTATGACTTTCATTTTCACTTATTACAAAGATCTGGCCAGTAAAGTGCCTGTCTCACAAGAGGCGCTTGAAGCAATGAATACCACACACTCAGAACAGATTTACTGGGTGGGCGGGGCGACAGTGATCGTGATTATTATGGCTCTGTTTCTGCATTTGTTTAGTTCGATACTGAAAATGTATTTCGCCGCTGAAGAAACAATGAAAGCAGGATTTGCTTTCGACAAGGCTATAAAGTTGTTTCTTGCCCGTCCTTTTGATTACATTTATGTCTGGCTTTTAAGCCTGGGTCTTTTGCAATTGTCCATAATCGTGCCCTCGTTGACCATTCTGGGCTTTTTCTTTGTTCCATCCATATTTTTTGCCGCTCAAACAATGACCGCGCTACTTTATGCTCAATTAGGCAATACGCAAGAGCAAGAACCTGAAACTGAAAAGAAAACAGCTTAAAACTGTTTGGTTACAGGGGTGACTTTGATAGCTTGCGACCAGTTGACGTTTTGTCTTGTGTACAAGACCAGCCAGCTGCCGTATTGCTTGAGTACGTCGGAAAAATAAGCCCAAGCGGCTCTGGCCGCTGGAGACATCCCGGATAAATAGTGATTAATTGACTCGGCGGCTGAATCTGAGACTTCCTGGTGCATCGCCCCTAATTGGGTTTGAATGAAATCTCTTTGATCTGATAAAACAGCCAGCTGTTTTTTGTCGGCATCAGTATCGGCGCCAAAGCATGCTGTCGGCGAAAATACCGACAAAAAGAGCAATAAGGAGATTATTAAAGCCTGGGCTTGTTTGACTTGCACTGTTTTACTTTTATGCTCCAAAAGGGCAATAACCAGCTATAGATTGACCACGGACGATGTCATTATCCCATCATTGCCTTCTTAATAGAGATAGTTTCAGATTACAAAGTTCAAACCTTATGTTAGGATCGGGATATTCATAGTTTTTAGGGTTCCAACTCTAACGGTATCTATCCGATACCTGTCTGGTATCTGTAAACCCGTATAACTATCAATCAGTACTTAAAAGTAAGGATATGGACGAAAATCTTAGCGAGCAAAGTGATGAACCCCCTCAGGGTCGAATTCTGAGATTTTCGAGTGACTTGTCTTATGGTGGACCAGTGAGGTCATGCCATGGACAGTGATTCATATCTCATTAAATTCAGCATAATCATAGTTTTGTTGTGCATTCTGGTTGCCGCCAACGCCTTTTTTGTAGCAGCCGAAATGGCGCTTGCCCGGGTCAGACGCACCCGCATAGATCAACTGGCTGAACAGGGCTCAACCACAGCAAAAACAGTGCAAAAATATCTGGATGATCCAGATACTTTCATATCCGGAACTCAGTTAGGCATCACATTTGCCATGCTTATAATCGGTGCCGTGGGCGAAACCACTTTTGCCGAAGACTTGTCCGAGTGGATGTCTTCCATGGGGATAGCTTCCGGCTGGAAACACAATATGGTTCTTTTTGCCCAGGTTTTTTCTTATGGTCTGGTCTTCACCATCACCGCTTT
>CAZEQP010000806.1:0-2129 GCA_964514345.1 uncultured Candidatus Obscuribacterales bacterium | reverse complement strand
AAAGGATTTGTCGACGGTTTAAAAGGGACATTGCATGTGCACATAATTGCGCAAGACAATGATCACCACGTGATAGAAGCCATATTCAAAGCTTGTAGCCGAGCAATAAGACAGTGCGTGCAAAAAACAGGCGACGACAATTATTTGAGCACAAAAGGCGTGCTGGATGAAAACTGAAATAGAACTGGTAAATATAGACGGTGGAAATAAAGGAAGTGTTTTGCGCTTGCTTGAACGTCTTTGCGTCTCAGTCAAAGAAGTAGACGCAAATAATTTTCCCACAGGAAACCGAGCAATTATACTGCCCGGAGTGGGTGCCTTCGGTGCTGTCATGGAAACGCTGGAAAAATCAGGACTCAATAAGAGGCTTTGTGATCTGGTCAATTCAGGCACACCATATCTGGGGATTTGTGTGGGGATGCAAGTGCTTTTTGAAAAGAGCGAAGAATCGCCCGGTATAAGCGGTCTATCTCTGGTGCCTGGTGAAGTGGTGCGTTTCACTAAAGGTAAAGTCCCGCAAATAGGCTGGAACAAAATAGAAAGCTCTGATACGAGTCGTGATTCTGGCTACACTTATTTTGTCAATTCTTATTTTGCAGTTCCCAAAGATAATCAGAATGTTTTATACGCTGCCGATTATCACGAGCGCTTCTGCGCTGCTGTGGAAACAGGCAACATCACAGGATTTCAATTCCACCCCGAAAAAAGCGGTGACTTCGGTCAGGTCTTGATGCGAAAATGGCTGGAGAAAGTAAAATGACAGTAAATAATTTATGCAAAAGAATTATTCCCTGTCTGGATGTGGCTTCCGGTCGCACAGTGAAAGGAATAAATTTTACCGGTCTAAAAGATATGGGAGACCCGGTAGAACTAGCTGAGATATATCAAAAACAAGGCGCCGACGAAATAGTGTTTCTTGATATCACCGCCTCGGCTGAGAAAAGAACTACCATGCTTGAATGGGTGAAAGCGGTGGCTAAGAATTTGTCCATTCCTTTTACAGTGGGTGGTGGCGTAAACACAGTGCAAGACGTTCAGGCTTTGCTTGAAGCGGGAGCAGACAAAGTTTCGGTGAATACCCAGGCAGTGAAAAATCCCCAGCTTATTAATGACATCAAAACCAAATTCGGTTCACAATGTTGTGTGGTAGCAATCGACGCCAAGCGTAATGCCGAAGGCAAAGCTGAAGTGCTTATCGAAGGCGGGCGCAAAAACACCGGACTTTACGCTTTTGACTGGGCACAAAAATGTGTGAAATTGGGAGCCGGAGAAATATTGCTCACTTCCTGGGATAAAGACGGCACCCTTTCTGGATTTGATCTTGCACTGGTGGCAGAATTTTCTAACAATTTGCCGGTACCTGTTATAGCCTCAGGTGGTGCCAGAGATTCGCAAAGTTTTATAGACGTGTTCAAACAGGCAGGAGCCGATGCCGCTCTTGCTGCCACCATTTTTCATGACGGTTCGCATACAGTGGATGGAATCAAGAACAAACTTAAAGAGCAAGGAGTGCAAGTGCGCATATGTTAGTAACAAGCATAGACATTATGGACGGCAAAGCTGTGCAATTGCGTCAGGGCAAAGATTTCGTCTTAGAAAGCGAAACCAGCCCGCTTGAACTGGCGGCCAAATTCAATAAATATGGTGAAGTGGCTGTAATTGATTTAGATGCCGCTATGGGAAAAGGGCAGAATCGAGATTTGATAAAAGAAATCTGCGGTGTTTGCGATGCCCGTGTGGGTGGTGGCATACGTGATACGCAAACAGCTGGTGAATATTTGCGAGCGGGAGCGAAGAAACTTATTTTCGGAACTAAGGCCGAGCCTGAGTTATTGAAGCGACTGCCGGCAAATAAAATAATGGTGGCACTGGATCAAAAAAACGGCAAAGTTCTGGACAAAGGCTGGACTAATAGCACTGATGAATCTGTACTTGAAAGAGCAGAGCGTCTGGCACCATATTGCTCAGGCTTTTTGAGCACATTCGTGGAAGCTGAAGGCGGGCTTGGGGGCATGGACATCGAAGCTGCCAAAAGTCTCAGCGATAAATTAAACAATCTGGGAAAACCTCTTACTGTGGCAGGGGGAATAGCCGGTCTGGATGAAGTGGTGGCACTCAGTCTATCTAAT
>CAZEQP010000805.1:0-2130 GCA_964514345.1 uncultured Candidatus Obscuribacterales bacterium | reverse complement strand
AGAGAGACAAATATTTTTCTTGCGCCTGGGCATTTTTCTTTTCAAGCATGGCATTTCTGGCTTTAGACATTGTGTCCCAGATTTCAGTATCAGGAACCTTTACTGTGCTTGCGTCGCCTTTTGTATTTTTGATGCCGGTCATCCATTCTAAAAATTGTGTGGGTCCTTGATAGCCCACAAGACGCGCAAATTCTTTGCCGCCACCATCAGGTTTGAACAAAACAATAGTGGGCATAGCCGAAATTTCAAGATCGCGTGAAGTCTTTCTATTCTTGTCTACGTCTATTTGCACAGCTATGGCATTTTTCTTCACCCAATCATTTACGTCAGGATCCGCCCAGGTAGTGCTTTCCATTTTTTTGCAAGGCGGGCACCAGGTGGCCATAAAATCGACTATCAGAATTTTGCCGTCTTTTTGTGCCTGCTCTTTTGCCTGAGCAAATGTCAGACCGGAAAATATGTTCTCAGTTTGTTCAGCCTTATTAGAGGGATCGGAAGGCTTTGGGCCTTTAGCGTTGTTCAGCCATTTAAGCAATTCTTCCGGACTTTGATAGCCGACTTCACGTCCCACTTCTTTTCCGTCTTTGAAAATAATCACTGTGGGCATCGCTTCAATACCCAGGTCTTGCGATGTTTTCTCGTCTTTATCTACATCGATTTGGACAGCAACTGCATTTTTTTTGATCCAGTCATTCACATCAGGATTTACCCAGGTTTCTCTTTCCATCTTTTTGCAGGGCGGGCACCATGTCGCCATAAAATCGACTATCAGAATTTTGCCGTCTTTCTTTGCTTGATCTTGAGCCTGAGAATAAGTCACACTGGAAAAGGCTTCTGAATTTGCCAGCGCACCATTAAATGAAAAGGAGAGAGCAAGCAGTATTAAACCTGTTTGATACCATTTTTTGATAGACATAATTCAGCCCTTACCTCTTATAAGTTAGTTTGCAGATTCTTTTCAGAGTCAATTATCATTTGATCAAGCTCATCCAAAATTTTCAGTCTTTCAGCCAGCAGTTGCTCGGGCAATAATCCTTGTTTGCGTAACTTCCGGCGATGAAGAGTTTCACTTATAAGATTATAGTTGGTAAAAAATAAAGATGCTGAAGTGCCTGTGGTTCCTGCAATACTTCCACCCAGACCGAGCGCTGCGGCTGTATGAGGTCTTGTTGGAAAGCGATAAAAACCGACATGGGCCAGAATGTCCGCCATCAAATAAGTAGTTGAAATAGCCGGACCGGTGATATTTCCTTGCAAGGCCACTTTAGCCTGGTGTTTGAGTTCGTCTAAAGACTTTTCTATAACGGCATCATATCTATCCGACCAGATCAAATATGCTTTCATCCTGGACATGACAGAGCCGGCTGATTGTATGCCGGATTGAGTAGAGGCATCAATTTCTTTTTTCAACCCGTCCATTGTTACTTTTGTCTCGGCTTCAGCATCTTCGACTGTCTGCTCAAGTTTTTTCAGCATTTTTTTTCGGTAATGGTTATAAACTCTGGTGGTTCCCCAGCTGCTCAAAGGGACAGATGCAATCGAAAGACCGTCACCAACAATAGATACGTTCAATGAAGGTCCGTTCAGATGCTCGCTTCCGGGATTCAATGCTCTCAGTCCTATTATTAACCCTGCCAGATAAACAGAATCGGCAGCGACATCAAGCAAATAATATAGATTGTTTCCGGTCTGAGTGGATTTCACATCGGCATATACTTCAGAAAATTCGCAAAGGCACCAGTTTCTAAATGCCACCAGCACTTTTTCTTCAGTATGATGAATATTGCGCGCGGATGAGTGTGGCTTTTGATCCACCAGAGCTTTTCGCTCTTTCAATAGAGTGTCGATTTCATTTAAACGTCCAACCACTGTTTTGACCGCGTCACTGGGACTGCGTTTCTGCCACTTGTTTTTCAGCGCCGTAAAACTATTGGATGCAAGCTCAATACACGAACTGCCACCGTCAAGCAAAACACCGATCATATTAACGATAAGAGCCTGACGCAAATAATTTACACTTTCAGGCGCTTCAAGCTCGTCGCCTTCGTCTCTGGCATCAACGACAGCTTCATCTCGAACATCTTCTTCAACTTGTTCTTCTTCAGTTCTGAAACCTTGCGGGTGGGCGTC
>CAZEQP010000804.1:0-2134 GCA_964514345.1 uncultured Candidatus Obscuribacterales bacterium | reverse complement strand
GGATATAGACTCTTGTACATTGATGACGCCAGAGCAGTGCTCTGAAGCACCAAGTAATGCCAGTTTTTCCGCAATGCAGAGATCTACATCCTGTTTAGAGAGTTTTGTGAAGCTTGAGAAACGCAGCCTGGAAAATGTGGTCATATTCGACCTGTCAAACAAAGACTCGATGCGTGTCACCTGGGCAAAAAACGGTCAATGGAATCGTGGAAAATGGCAGCTCGATTCCGGTCATATTTACGACATGAAATCACGCGGCAATTCTCTTGTACAAAGCTTCACCCGTATGGAGGTGGACGGAATCGGAAAACTGATACACCAGTTCGAAAAGCAAGGTCCTCTTCCTACCGATCAATCCACTGCTGAATTAAAAGCAGAAATAAATCAACTGCAAAGCCAGGGCATAATACCACCACCATCTACGATGCTTCGCTATTTCAGGCGTTTTTCCCAACCGGCTTCTTGTTTGCTTGTAGTATTTATATCAATGCCGCTTTTGAGCGTTTCGGGAAGAAGATGGGGATATAAAGGTCTTGCTTATTCCGGTGTCGCCATTGCCCTTTATTTTTTCATCCAGCAAATAGCTCTTGCCATGGGAGACTATGGAACTATGACACCACTTCTTGCCGCCTGGCTTCCTGGAGTGGCGGCGGTCATACCGGGAGTGGTCTGGATGATATCGCTGTATGGATCTTATCCGGAAGTGTCACTGAGGAAATTATAGAGTCATGAAATCGAAACAATTGCTTGTATCCATAATTGCTGCCGGTCTTTCGCTCCAGACTTTGCCTGTTTTTGCCGAAGCCGAATATGACTATGTCGGACAAGCCGAAAAACAATTGAAAGAATTTGAAAAAACAAACGGCAAAAATAACAAAGATTACTACCACTATGTTTTTGCACTGGCTCAAGCTTATTTGTATGTAGGAAAAAAAACCGAGGCTGATACCACTTACAAACAATCTCTGGCATTGCTGGAGAAACATCCAGACGGTGAAAGGTTGAAAGAAATTCAAAAAGCCAACTGGGCTAATGCCTTGCTTTTTGACAATAAAAATATTACACAGCAAGACAAAGAAGAAGCCTTTTCCATTCTGAAAGAACAGGAAAACGCTAAAGACAAAAGCAATGTTGGAGTTTCTGCTTATATAAGCATTGCCGCGGTTTATTTGCGAGCCCATGAGAAAAAAAGACTGGATGCACTTGAAGCCAAAATGGCGGCAATGATTCAAAAAGACACTGCAAAAACAGGATTGAATAAAAACGACATTTATACTCTTTCCAATGTTCTACTCTTTCTTGCCAGATTGCATCTGACGAATAGAAACTTTTTAAAACGTGATCTTGCAAGCACTCCGGAGGAATTTAATAAAGCCGCAGTGCATTTTGCAAAAGCGCTTGCCCTTTGTGACAAATTACCTGAAAAAGATTCATACCGTGTACAGACTTATCGCGATTCAATCAATTTTTACAAAATAAACGGCAAGAAAGAAGAGGCGGATAGATACACTAAAACACTGGCTAAAGCGCTGGGCACAAGCGATCCAAATATTTTGTTTCCCCCTCGCGATCCCTGTCCCGCTTGCGGAATGGGTTGATTAATTCAAGGCTTAGACACGCTTTCAATGATGGCATTCTGTAATCCTCGACTGCGAAGATAGTTTATACCGCGAACATTCACAATGTCATATTTGGCACCGGATGCAGTGAGATTTTCCAGGGCTAAAATTTCAGCAGGTACAGGACCGTCGTCAAGAATTAGAAAGTTTATTCGCAGATCATAAGGTCCTGCTATACCGTTTGCAGCGCTGACAATCAAATCTTTGATCGATTGTCTGTAACCAAAACCGCCGTCAGTGAAAATGCAAATATACATTGGACGCTTACTGGTGATTTTGTGGGCCAAGACCTCTTCCAGTGGTGGAAACAGGTTTGTGCCACCAGATGGTTTGTCATGTAGAAAAATATTTTGCACATCAGAAGCAAAACACGGTTGATATACTTTGTATGTGTGAGTAAAAGGGACTACAGTAATGCCCTTCTTAAAAACCGATTCAAGTTCAGACGAAATACCCAGCATTTCTTCCTTAGCCCATCTCCATCTGGAGAAGTCTGTATTTTTGCTTATTCTTCC
>CAZEQP010000803.1:0-2138 GCA_964514345.1 uncultured Candidatus Obscuribacterales bacterium | reverse complement strand
TAAAACTTTGAACTGATTGAGAGGAAAGATCGTCTTATTTAGTGGGAGGGTAGTTTTCGCTGTTTTACAGAAAGACAAATCAAAATCATGTGGCAATTATATAGGCATATTGCCACTTTTATAGTAAAATCAAAATTGGACAATCTGAGGTATGCCCGGAAATTTTCAACATATTGAAGAGAACGGCTTCAAATTTGTTTTTAAAATGGATGAAGTCGATCCAGAACTATTGCACATTTTCGCCAGACACCTCACCAGCATCGAAGATGCTTTGGATACCTACTTTGACTCAGAACCAACATGGAATGCTGAATTCCGACGCTTTGAGAATTATTCTGACTCACACGGACTGTACTGGTTCTGGATTGATGAAAAAGACAAAGTCATTATGGTTATTAGCTGTTTCAGAATCTGAGGATGACTAAAGTGCCCAAGAAAAGAAGAAATTACAAAGCATTGGGTGAATATAAAATGCCACCAGATATGGATGCAAAAGTAAAAGAAATGATCTATCAAGCCGATGAGGAAGATGCTTTGGCCAGAGTCAACTTTCGCTGGAGCAAAGAACCTCTCGACGTAGTAAAACAGGCGGCAGAATTGGTTGGCATTCCATACCAGACATTTATAAAACAGACAGTGTTCGAACACGCTTTGGAAATCATCAGGGAAACAAAGAACACAAGTAATGAAATCCAAAAGAGAGTTGCGAAAACAGACGAGAAATACGGCTCAGCTTTTAAAAGACTGGCTAAATAAAGACTATTGCCTATCATTCGTATAAGCTAAAACCGCGCCTTCCCTTGTATTTATTGAGCTCACGCTCGACATTTCGAAAACCGCCGTCTCCATTTCTCTCAACCTTGCCACTATCAGCTCTCACTCCGTCTCCCCATTTTACTATTGTCATATTTAACTCATCGAGAACCGATGGACTCCCATGCGCGCGATGCCCGGCAGTCGACAAATCGAGAGTGCCTAGAACTTCCGGTTATACTAGGTCCTTTCAATGGGGCTATCAAAATAAAACTAGGCCCCGGATAGCTTGCAAGCAGAGACACACCGGGGCAACTGTATACAATATAGCCGAAAAGAAGCAAACTGGCAAGTATGGCTGACTTTAACGTTAACGTGTCGGCTATTATGAAATATTCACGCCTCTTCGGAAGAACACAATGCAGCCAATTTCGTTCAACTCCGCTCAGCTGGAAAACATAGAGAAGTCTCTTTCCTTTTCCAGGATGGCACGTTATCGTATTGTCGCTGAAGGTAATTTAGAGAAGGCACTTGAATGGCACCATTGGAATGCTGCACTCGGTGAAACATTACACACACCGATACAGACATTTGAATTGCTGTTTCGAAACTCTCTAAATGAGCAGCTTTCCTTAAAATTCGGCGCAGACTGGTACGACCAGATCAACCCACATCTAGATGCCCGGCTCCAGCTAACAATAGCCGCATCAAAATCGGAATTGCAAAAAATGCACAGGCCAATTGATCAATCTGGAATGGTTGCACAATTTACCTTTGGTTTTTGGTTGTCTCTTCTCAAACGAAAGTATGACACACCACTCTGGAGAACCTGTCTGTACAAAGCTTTTCCTCATGCACCTCGGCCGTTACAACGACGCTTTGTTCATGATTCCATTTTCAAAATACGAGACTTGAGAAATCGAATAGTACACCATGAACCAATTTTCCAACGACCTCTAGACAAAGATCATGAGTTTATTTCGAGCGTTGCGAGTTGGATGTCTCCAGACACATCCTCTTGGATCAGCTATTACAGCAGATTTAAGGATGTATGGCTAAATCCTCCAGGAAATCTAAAGTGATTTAGATATTGAGCTTCACTTCTTCGGAATGCATCGGAAGATGCGAGGAGCGCAGAATCAGCCTTCAATTAACTGAAAATTCGGCTTTCTCTCCCTTTCATCATTCCAGACATAATGGACAAAAGTGTCAAAGCAATCCCGAACACTAGTTGCCTTAAGACCAACGCACTTGACGTAGTCATTTAAGCCGCCTAAAAAATCTCTATTCTTACACCGAAGATTTCCCCGCATCTCATAATAATGCGGTTCTTCACTATTGAGGCTGATAGCGATGTCTAAGTCGCTAACATTCCCGCTACATGT
>CAZEQP010000802.1:0-2138 GCA_964514345.1 uncultured Candidatus Obscuribacterales bacterium | reverse complement strand
AATCATTGCACTGCAAGAGGTCGCGGCAATAGAACTGGATTCTATCCTTTGGCCTCTTGACAAATCCGGGGGCGCGGGGAAACATAGAATAACGGGCGTCTATTTTCTGTGCGTCCCTGGCTGGCGTTTAATAAAATTTGGGGGAACTAACGCTATGAAAATAGCTCGGTTTTCGGCTTGTGCCTTGTCTTTAGTATGGGCATGCGTTTCACTCTATCCGACGACACAGGCTGTGCGGGCGGCCGAATCGGATGACATCGGTTTATCCGGCTCTGTTCTGAGCACTCGCAAAGCGAGTTCGGATGCCGAGCATATGAAAAAGGGTGAATGGGGACAGGCGCAAGCTGACTATCGAGAGCTAATAGGAAGAGAGCCCAAGCAGGAAGATTTTTATGTCGGTTTGTATAAATCGAGCATGAAACTTGATCAGTGGGATCAAGTCTCTCTTGCACTGGAAGAATTATGCAGTCTCAATCCCGGCTATAAAGACAAACTAGCGCTTGAACGGGGAGAGTGCAATTATTACTTGAACAGATACGCCGAAGCCGAGCCACAGCTGAAGCTGGCTTTGAATAAACTAGACCAGCCGTCTTTGATGGACGAGCGCTTTGATAGATTGATGCAAAAAAGTATAATCAAACATGTTCCAGTGATTGGACCGCCGGTAGTCGGTCGAGACAAAGAAAAAATCATTCCGGATGTTTTTGTACCAACGCCTGAAATTAACTCGCATCTAGATACAAGCAAACATAGTTTAACTCTGGAAAATGCTTTCGCCCGTTCTGAAAAAATAGTGGTTGCAGACTATTCTGGTTACGAAGGCAAGAATGTCACTTTCTATGCGCCTCCAAAAGCTGTTTACAAATTGGACAGATTTTTGAAAGGCGGTGCTTTGAACAAGACTATTTATATTCGCTACGAGTTTCACAATAAAACAAGCGAAAAAAGACCTGCCGGATTCAAATTCTCGAAAGAAACAATGCCAGAGCCTGGCAGCAAATGGATTTTGTTTATTGAAAATGCAGTGCCAGTAGACGGAATGTATCAAACCTACAAAGGCTGTTTCGGCCGAGTAGAATACAATGACGAGAATCTGGACAAAATTTTACAGATTATCCAAAAGCACGAGGGACAAACAAATTGAAACTCATAATACGAATCGCGGTTTTGCTTTCTATGGTATCACCGGCACTGGCAGCTGAAAACACCGGACAAAAAATTGATCCTGCCTTGTATGCGCAACGCAAAGAAAGTGTGAATACTTATCTTTTGAATATTTATATCGCTCAGAAGCGCAAACCTGAAGCCATGGCTCAATACAAGACATTACTTGCGATGAAACCCACTGATCCAAAATTGAACGGAGATCTGGGAAAATTTGAGGCTTCGTCCGGTCAATTTGCTTCTGCTATTTCACATCTGAAAAAGGCATGTGATCTCGATCCGGGAAATGCCGACAATTGGGGTGCGCTTGGTGCGACATATTTGAAGATGAAAGAATATGACAAAGCATTAGATGCATACAACCATGCAATAAATGCCGGTGAGAGAAGTAATGGACTTTTAGGTGAGAAGTATAGAGAGATTCATAACAAGACACTCAAGTACGTGGAGCACATAAAGCTTCAAGAGCGTATCAACAAGAACAAAATAAAGAACTCTCAATCCTCACCAAAGCAAATTAAGCAAGACGACGACGAATGGTGATAGCTATTCGATTCATTCTGCTCGTTTTCCTATTTTCTATCTGCTCTCAGGCGATTGCTTCAACCGAGAACCAAGACTTTGACTTTGATAAAGCTACCTTACAAAGTGAGTTGATCTATGCAGGAAAAGTTCAGTACTTAGCAGCAAATCGACAGGTAAAGACTAATTTGGATTTGGGCGTACCATACGACAAACATCTTAAAGGCTCAAAGGTTTCACCCAGAATTCCTATTAGATTGAAAGAAAACGCTTTTTCTAAAAGACCGAAAATTGGAGATGAATACATCATATTTGTTGAAAACGCTGTCCCTATTGATGGCATGTTCGAAACGTTTCACGGAGTAGGTGTGGTCCCATGTACTGAAGAAAACTTAGACAGAATAAAACGAATCCTTTCGATAGAACGTGCCTATGACCAATCAGAAAATGTC
>CAZEQP010000801.1:0-2139 GCA_964514345.1 uncultured Candidatus Obscuribacterales bacterium | reverse complement strand
AATTCAGGTAATTTTGCCTTAGTTTGACCTTATATTCTAATTTACAGATTAATCCAGCGCGCCGATGACCTTTTCAACTTCGCTCAAAAGCTCACCTGAATCAAGCAATTCCAGGGCTTTTTCTATATCTTGCGAAACAACTCTGTCTTCTTCCATGAAAGAAATTTTCGCTCTGGCTTTTTTGTAAGCAGCTTCCACACCGGCGCCCGGTCTTTTGCCTCGACTTTCAATGTCCGGCTGGCTGTATGCCACATCACCATTTTTTGTTCCTACACCCAGACGCAAGTCCAGAGCCTGCAAAGCACACAGAAGTTCAATGGCCAGTACAGTTTTTGCATTGCGCAAAATATCTCTGGCTTTGCGACTGCCTATAGTGCCCATAGAGACGTGGTCTTCTTGATTGGCAGAAGTCGGAATGGAGTCGACCGAGGCAGGATGACAGAGTGTCTTGTTTTCTGAAACCAGGGCAGCAGCCGTATATTGAGCGATCATATAGCCTGAATTTAAGCCACCGGCGATGGTTAAAAATGGTGGCAGCCCACGTGAAAGAGTGGGATTTACCAGGCGCTCCAATCGACGTTCCGAAATATTGGCAAGTTCGGACATACCGATAGCAAAATAGTCCAGAACAAGCGCTATCGGTTGACCATGAAAATTACCCTGCGAAACCATTTCATTATCAATCACCAGAGGATTGTCGGTGACTGCGTTGAATTCTATTTCAAGCACATCACGGGCATGAAAAACAGCCTGACGAGTGGCACCGTGCACTTGCGGCATACAACGCAAAGAATACGCATCCTGCACAGCCGAGCAATGCTGGTGACTGTCCATAATCTCACTGTTTTGCAAAAGTCTGGTCAAATTGGAAGCACTGGCGATTTGTCCGGGATGCGGGCGCAATTCATGCACTTGCGGGATCATCGGTTTGCGCGACCCCAGAAGAGCTTCAAGTGTCATGGCGCCTATTATGTCCGCCATTTTGCACAGATATATACCTTCATGCACTGCCAGCGCACCCACCGCAGACATGACCTGGGTACCGTTTGTAAGCGCCAGCCCTTCTTTGGCTTCAAGCCTGACAGGTTTCAGGCCGGCTTTTTGCAGAGCCTGGGCGCCATCAAGAATTTCGCCCTTATAACTGGCTTTTCCCTCACCAATAAGAACAAGGCACAGATGAGCAAGTGGAGCCAGATCGCCGCTTGCGCCCACAGAGCCCTGTTGAGGAACCTGAGGATGCACTTCCTTATTAAGAAGATCCAAAAGCAGATCCACTACTTCGGTTCGTATGCCTGAATATCCTTTAGCCAGGGCATTTATTCTGAGCAGACTGATAGCCCTGACTGTGGCGTCGTCAAAACTTGGACCGACACCGGCGGCATGGCTGCGCAAGAAATTTTCTTGCATGGTCAAAATGTCCGAAGGGTCGATTCTTACATCCTTAAACTTGCCGAAACCGGTTGTCACGCCATATACAACTTGATTGCGGTCAAGCATCTTATCTACCACTGAGCGGCTGTTTTGCATGGAAGTGCGGGCTTCTTTTGAAAGCTCGACCTTCTTATATTGATTTGCAACGGCGCAGACTTCATTCAAAGTCAAGCTGTAACCGTCTAGAGAAAGATTTTCTGCTGTTTTGGTAGTCATATTTATTGGCTAAAGCGGGACTCTGGCAATATACGTTTTGTTTATGAATTCAACCTGAGAATGCCCTAAAAAAGATCGGTGCAAAGGTGAATAAATTAAGTCGCAGGAGGCAACCTGACAACCGGAACATTTTTTCCAAAAGCAAGTCTTACAGAAGCATACTGGGCTTTTTACTGAGCCTGTTCTGCGGGAAAAACCATGGTAAGATTGCCTTATAGTCTAATAGACTATTTATTAGGAATTCATTTTTTGTGAAGTGAGCTGAATGATTAAGCTGGCAATTTATAGAAGAAAAGTAAGCAAAGCGGCCTCACTCATGCTTGCCGCCTCTCTGGTCTTGAGCCTGCAGATGAATTTGCCCGGAAATGCCGCCGGTTCAGGCAATCAGCTTGAAGCCCTGGAAATGAAATTTTTTTCCCACACTTATCCTAAAGATGGGATGGAAGAAAGACTTGATCGTCTGGAACAAATGGTATTCGGCGAAGGCAAAGA